>JAMNYN010000384.1 GCA_023622805.1 Pseudomonadota bacterium
CCGAGCAGCACGACATCCTGCAATCGGGGACCAAGATCCTGCTGGCCATAGAGCCGCCCGAAGAGCTGTGCCGCCTGGTGCCCACGGCGGCCGACCGCACGCGCGTGCAGGCCGCGGCCCAGCGTATCGCTGGCGCGCGGCAGATGCACATCACCTCCAAGGCGGGCACGGACCTGCGCTGCCCGCTGGGCGCCTTCCCGGCGATCAGCGAGTACGGCTTTGTCGACGCGCCCGGACGCTGGGACCACTGGCCCAGCGGTTTCGTACTGACCTGGCCCAACGAGGGCGAGAGCCACGGCCGCGTGGTGCTGGACCGCGGCGACATCCTGCTGCCGATGAAGGACTACGTGACCGAGCCCATAGAGCTGGTCATAGAAAAAGGCTTCGTCACGCGCATCAGCGGCGGGCTGCAGGCCGAGATTCTCAAGGACTACATGGCCTCGTACGAGGACCCCGAAGCCTATGCGGTCTCGCATGTGGGCTGGGGTCTGCAGCCGCGCGCCAGCTGGTCCATGCTGGGCCAGTACAACAAGGAAAGCCATATAGGTATGGACGCGCGCGCCTTCGAAGGCAATTTCCTCTGGTCCATGGGGCCGAACAACGAGGCCGGCGGCAGCCGCACCACGGCCTGCCATATCGACATTCCCATGCGCCACTGCAGCGTGGCGCTGGACGGCCAGCCCATGGTCGTGAATGGCGTGGTACAGGACGAACAAGGACTGGCGCGCGCCGCGCGCCGCAAGGACATCGCATGAGCACCCAGACCATTTCCAGCGCCGGCGCCAGTGGCGATATCTCGGCCTACGCCCGCCAGGGCTTTGGCACGTCGCTGCCGCTCAAGGCGCCGTTCGGCCTGCTGCTCATCGACTTCGTCAACGGCTTTGCCGACCCGGCGGTGTTCGGCGGCGGCAACATCCCCGAAGCGATTGCGCAGTCGCGCGCGCTGCTGGCACATGCGCGGGCCAAGGGCTGGCCCGTGGCGCACAGCCGCATCGTGTTCTCGGATGACGACGCCGACAGCAACATCTTCTGCCTCAAGGTGCCAGGCATGCTGACGCTCAAGGAGGACAGCCCGGCCAGCGCCATCGTGCCCGAGCTTGCGCCGGCGGCCGGTGAGTACGTGGTGCGCAAGAGCACGCCCTCGGCGTTCTTCGGCACCATGCTCGCACCCTGGCTTGCCCAGCGCGGCGTGCAGACCCTGCTGGTCGCGGGCTGCGTGACCAGCGGCTGCGTGCGCGCCAGTGTGGTGGATGCGATGCAGTCGGGCTTTCGCCCGCTGGTGGTCTCCGACTGCTGCGGCGACCGCGCGCTGGGCCCGCACGAAGCCAATCTGTTCGACATGGCGCAGAAATATGCGGCCGTGATGCCCATGGCCCAGGCGATCTCCGATACTGACGCGCTGTTGCGCTGACAGCCTCCGGCATGCGGGCCGGTGGTCTGCATGCCCTGCCTTTTTTCTCCTCGCCCCATGAACCTGCCCCAGCCCGTCGATCTGCACGATCCCTTGCTTGTCCGTCCCGGTACCTTGCTGGTCGTGCGTGCCCCGGTCGCACCGCCCAGGCCCGTGCCCGGCCAGCCTGGAGTGGCCTCGGACTATGTCCAGTCCACGCCCGAGATCTTCGTCGCCGTGCTCGCCGAACCCGGCGGCTGGCGGGCCATGGCCTTCAACGGCCATGTGGATCTGGGCACGGGCATACGCACGGCCCTGGCCCAGATCGTCGCCGAAGAACTCGAAGTGCCGCTGGCGCGGCTGGACATGGTGCTGGGCCATACGGCGGCCACGCCCAACCAGGGGCCGACCATTGCCAGTGCCAGCATCCAGATCTCGGCCGTTCCTCTGCGCCGGGCCGCGGCCCAGGCGCGCGAACAGCTGCTGGCCCTGGCCGCGTCGCAGTGGGGCGTGGATGCCGAGCGGCTGCAGGTGCGCGACGGGGTGGTGGGCTTTGCGCAGGGCGATGACCCGCGCCAGCTCGATTACGGCCAGCTGCTGCAAGGCCGGCAGATCCAGTTGACACTGGCGCCGCCTGAGCAGCCGGTCAAGCTCAAACCGGCCCAGGACTACCGTCTTGTGGGCCGCAGCACGGTGCGTGCAGACATTCCTGCCAAGGCCACGGGCGAACTGAGCTTTGTGCACGATGTGCGCCTGCCCGGCATGCGCCACGGCCGCGTGGTGCGCCCGCCCCATCCGGGGCGCGATGGCGGTGATTTCATAGGCCATTGCCTGGTGGCGGTGGACCGTGCATCCGTCGCCCATCTGCCGGGCCGGGTGCAGGTGGTCGTCGAGGGAGACTTCGTCGGCGTGGTGGCCGACCGCGAAGAACAGGCGATTGCCGCCATGCGCGCGCTGCGCGTGCAGTGGAAGCCGGTGCCGCCCGCGCCCGATCTCAGCGATGTGGCTACGGCCATTCGCGCCAACCCGTCGCAGCGCCGGGCCCTGGTCGACCAGGGCGACGTGGAGGCCCATTGCGCCAGCGCCGCCATCCATTTGCAGCGCAGCTATGTCTGGCCCTACCAGATGCATGCATCCATAGGCCCGTCCTGCGCCGTGGCCGATTTCCAGGACGGCCAGCTCACTGTCTGGGCCGGCACGCAGAACCCGCACATGCTGCGCACCGACCTCGACAAGCTGTTCCAGCTGGGCGAGGCCTGCATAGCCATCGTGCGCCTCGAAGCCGCGGGCTGCTACGGCCGCAATTGCGCCGACGATGTCTGCGCCGACGCGGCCCTGCTGGCCATGGCCGTGGGCGCGCCGGTGCGCGTGCAGCTCACGCGCGAGCAGGAACACCAGTGGGAGCCCAAGGGCACTGGCCAGCTCATGGATGTGGGCGCGGCCATGGCGGCCGACGGGGAGCTGCTGGCCTACGATTTCGCCGTGCGCTACCCCTCGAACGATGCGCCGCTGCTGGCCGGGCTGCTCATGGGGCGACTGCCGAGCCAGCCGCGCACCCTGGAGATGGGCGATCGCACGGCCGTGCCGCCCTACCGCTACCCGGCCCAGCGCATCGCCAGCCACGACATGGCGCCGCTGGTGCGTTCTTCCTGGTTGCGCGGCGTTTCGGCGCTGCCCAATTCGTTCGCCCACGACTGCATGATCGATGAGCTGGCCCATGCGGCCGGCGCCGATCCCGTGGACTTTCGCCTGCGCCATCTTGCGGACCAGCGGGCGATCGAGCTGCTGCAGGCCACGGCGGCCCACGCCAGCTGGCAGCGCGGCGCCCAGGGCAGCCGCGGACGTCCCGGCGCCGACGGCTGGCTGCAGGGCCGGGGCGTGGCCTATGCGCGCTATGTGCATAGCCGCTTCCCGGGCTTTGGCGCGGCCTGGGCCGCCTGGGTCATCGACCTGCGCGTGGAGCCGCTGAGCGGCCGCATCGAGGTCACGCGCCTGGTGGTCGGGCAGGACACGGGCATGATGGTCAATCCTGACGGCGTGCGCCACCAGATCCATGGCAACGTCATCCAGACACTGAGCCGCAGCCTGCTGGAAAAAGTGGCTTTCAACGCCGCCGGCGTCGCCAGCCGGGAGTGGGGCAGTTACCCCATCATCGGCTTCAAGGCCTTGCCGCCCATCGAGGTCCTGCTGATGCCGCGCCAGGACGAGCCGCCCATGGGCGCGGGCGAATCGGCTTCGGTGCCGGGGCCTGCGGCGATTGCGAATGCGCTGTTCGACGCCACAGGCCGGCGGTTTTATGAAGCGCCTTTCACGCCGGACCTGGTGCGATCCGTGCTGGACCGCTGAGGCGGGCGGCAGCGACCTTGGCGCGCCAGGGGAAACAGCGCTGCCCTAGACTGGCCGCATGTCTGCAGATCAACCCTGGGTCGCGCTATGCGTCGTGACCACCACGGTACCGAGCGAAGCCATCGCCCGGCAATTGGCCCGCTCCCTGGTGCAGTCCCGACTGGCCGCCTGTGCCCAGACCGAACCCATCAGTTCTCACTACCATTGGCAGGATGCGCTGCACGAGGAGCCGGAATGGCGCGTCGTGTTCAAGACCCTGCCCGATGCCTTGCCGCGTCTGTCCCAGCGCCTGCGCGCCGAGCACCCCTATGCCGTGCCGCAGATGCTGATGCGCACCGAGCAGTGCGCGGCCGACTACGCGCTGTGGGTGCGCGCCGGCGTCGACGACTGAGCGGCGCCTGGCTTACAGCGACCCGAGGCGGCGCAGCAGAAGAAACGCCGGGATGGCGATAAAGCACAGCAGCAGCGACAACTGGTTGGCGCAATCCAGGTTGCCATCGAGCACCTGATTGAAGATGGCCAGCGACAGGGTCTCGGTACGGCCGACGATGTTGCCGCCGAGCATCAGCGACAGCCCGACCTCTCCCAGCGCACGGCCTCCGGCCAGGACCAGTCCGGCGGCCAGTCCGCGCCGGGCCAGCGGCAGGTCGACCCGCCAGAAAGTCTGCCAGGGCGAGTATCCCAGCGTGGCGGAGGCGTCACGCAGGCCCTGGGGCGTGGCCGCGAAGGCGTTCTGCGTGGGTTTGACCATCAGCGGCAGGCCCGCCACAAAAGCCGCGATCACCAGGCCGGCAGGGGTGAAGATGATGTCCGGCAGCCAGGGCGCAGGCAGCCACTGCGCGACCCAGCCATTGCGTCCCAGCAGCAACAAGATGCCATAGCCCAGCACGATCGGCGGAAAGACCAGGGGCAGGGTGACCAGCGCATCCAGCAGCTGGTAGCCGGGACCGCTACGGTGTGCGAGCAGCCAGGCCAGGCACCCGCCTATGGTCAACTGCAGCAGCAAGCTCCAGCCTATGACCTGGGCCGTCAACCATAGGGGCGCGCTGGCGCAAAGAAGAGGCGACTCCACGGGTCTCGCGCCGAATCAGAGTCCGTGGCGCTGCATGACCTGGCGTGCCTGGGGGCTGGCAATGAAGGCCACAAATGCCTGCGTGGCAGCGTTGGGCTCGCGGTCCAGGAGAACGGCCAGGCTCAGCTCTATGGGGTCGTGGCACTCGGCGGCGATCTCCACGCGATCCCCGACCTTGTCCTTCAGCGCCAGCGCTTCCGTGGCGTTGATGAAGCCTGCATCCACTTCCCCCGTGACCAGATAGGTGGTCACCTGGGGTACCGTGGCCACTTCGATCAGTTTGCTGGCCAAGGCTGCATCCAGGCCGCTGCGCTGGATGCAGGTGAAGGCCGCCTTGCCGTAGACGGCCTTGCTGCGGTCGGGCACGGCGATGCGCTTGAACTGCGGCTGGGCCAGGTCCGCGATGGTTTTCAAACCATGGGCCTTGGAGGTCACCAGCACCAGGCGGCCCGTGCCCAGAGGCTCGAAGCGCTGGGCCAGTGGCATGGGCTGAAGAAAGGCCTTGTCGCCCACCAGCAGGCGGATTTCTGGGTTCTGCCTGGCCTGCACCTCCACCTGTTTCATGTTGCCGAAGCTGGCCTCGGCTTTGAACTGGGTGGCCGTGGTGAAGGCTTGCAGCAACTCCAGAACCGGCTTCCGATAACCCGCACCGGCCGCGATCAGCAGGCCGTCACCGGCCCAGCTGGGGGCGGCGAGCATGGCTGCAACGCAGCCCAGGAGAAGAGGTCGAAACATAGCGCTCCAGTGCCGGGTGAGGCATTCAATCCAGTAAACAAGGGGGAGTCGGTGGGGGCGGCAGCCGCACAGGCCTGGCCCAGGATCCGGAAACCCATGGGGCGCAGCAGGTAATAATGCAGCATCGCTATTCTAAATATGAATAGCGATTGACTTGCGACTGGGCCGCTTTTTTCCTCTTTGTCCTTCTGCCGCCTTGTGTCGGCCGCGGCCGGTGGCCTTCCAGGAGGGCATGACTTCATTTTTTGCCATGACCGAGATATCCCACGCCTCCACCCGAATCGAGTTGCAAGCCATTGGCTTCATCCATAGCCCGTTTCATTCGGTCAAGGGCATGCCCATCCAGACCGTGGCGGCCGCGGAGGTCGAAGGACGGCTCCAGGTGCTGCCCCTGTTCCAGCCCGGTCTGCGCGACATCGAAGGTTTCGAGTACCTGATTTTCATCACCAGCCTGCACCAGGCCGTTGAAAAGCTGGAGGTGGTGCCCTTCATGGATGACCGCAGCCACGGGGTGTTTGCCACCCGTTCACCGGCACGGCCCAATCGCCTCGGGCTGTCCATCGTGCAACTGATACGGGTGGGCGATGGCTGTCTGTACTTCAAGGGCAATGACATGCTCGACGGCACGCCGGTGCTGGACATCAAGCCCTATGTGCCCGCGCTGGATGTGCGCCACACCGAGCGCATAGGCTGGTTCCAGCAAGGACTGCAGCGGCTGCCGACGGCGCAGTCGGACGAGCGCATGCAGTAATCAGACGGGCCGCGGGGCGCGGCCGTCGAGCGACTTCAGTTCAGCAGGGCCTGGGCGAATTCCTGGGCGCTGAAAGTTTCCAGGTCTTCGAGCTTTTCGCCCACGCCGATGAAATACACCGGGATGGGGCGCTCCTGGGCGATGGCCGCGAGCACGCCCCCCTTGGCCGTGCCGTCGAGCTTGGTCACGATCAGGCCCGTCAGTTGCAGCGCATCGTCGAACGCCCGCACCTGGGCCAGCGCGTTCTGGCCGGTATTGCCGTCGATCACCAGCAGCACTTCATGCGGCGCGGTGGCGTCGGCCTTGGTGACCACACGGCGGATCTTCTTGAGCTCTTCCATCAGGTGCAGCTGCGTGGGCAGGCGCCCGGCGGTGTCGACCAGGACCACGTCCTTCTTGCGCGCGCGCCCGGCCGTCACGGCATCGAAGCTGACGGCGGCGGGGTCGCCGCCTTCCTGGCTGACGATGTCCACGGTATTGCGCGTGGCCCATACGCCGAGCTGTTCGCGTGCGGCGGCGCGGTAGGTATCGGCCGCGGCCAGCAGCACGCTGGCGCCGGCTTCGGCCAGGTGCTTGGTCAGCTTGCCAATCGACGTGGTCTTGCCGGCGCCCTTG
>JAMNYN010000572.1 GCA_023622805.1 Pseudomonadota bacterium
ACGCGCCCGTCAGGTCGGCGGACTCGAAATCCGCCTGGCGCGCGCGGCAGCCTTGCCAGGTCGTTCGCGTCATGGAGGCCGCGTACAAGGAGGCCTCGATGAAGGAGCAGGCGCTGAATGCGCAATCGCGCATGTCGAGCCGGGAAAGGTCCGCACCCTCGAAATCACAGCGCTCAAAGGTCAGCGGAGTCCCGGCCTGGAGCAAGGCCTACATTTGCGCGCGCGAAACCGTCTGGTCCGCGATGGCGGCGGGTGAAATTGCGGTGTTGTCCATGGGGATGTGGCCTCGATAAGAGGGGAAGTCTAAAGGGTCGATGGCCCTGCGCCCGACCAGCCCGGCAGCAAGCCCCATGGCGCGCGGAACCGCTATATTGCGCACACCCGGCCCCCAGACACGCACGATCGGCCATCGGACTGCCCCCCCGAGAAAACGCATGAACGCCTCGCATCTATTTGAATTGATGATCGCCATGCTGCCGGTCATCATTGCCTTGCACTATCTTGCGCAGCGATTCGGGCTGCCGCCGGCCGTGTCATTGCTGATGGGAGGCGCCGTCATGGCCTTCCTGCCGGAGTTGCCGGCGTTTTCGCCCGACCCCGAGTTGATGCTGGTGGTCTTTCTGCCGCCGCTGCTGATGGACGGCGCCTGGAACATCTCGGTGCGCCACCTGCAGCGCCACATGCTGGGCATCACTTCGCTGGCCGTGGGGGCTGTGCTGTTCACCACCATCGTGGTGGCGGCGGTGACGCATTGGCTGTTTCCCGACCTGCCCTGGGCGGCGTGCGCGGCGCTGGGCGCCATCGTCTCGCCGCCGGACGCGGTGTCCGCGCGCGCCGTACTGCAGCGCGTGAAACTGCCACGCCGGCTGCTGATGCTGCTGGAGGGCGAGAGCCTGTTCAACGATGCCAGCGGCCTGGTGCTTTTTCGTTTCGCCGTCGCGGCCAGCGTGACCGGGACTTTCAGCACGGAGCAGGCGCTGCAGAGCTTTGTGCTGCTGGCCATAGGCGGTGCCGCGGTCGGCGCGGCCGTCGGTGCGGGCTGGGTGTTCGTCGCGCGCCGGCTCGACGACGACTATCTGGTCATCGCCGCCACCCTGCTGGTGTCCTGGGCGGCCTACATTCTGGCGGAGCATTTTCACTTCTCGGGAGTGATCGCCACCGTCACGGTGGGCATGATCTGCGGCACCTACCAGCACCGGATCTTCTCGGCCGCGGTACGCATGCGGGCCCTGTCCTTCTGGACCATGGTGATCTTCCTGATGGAGGCCGCCGTCTTCATGCTGATCGGGCTGTCCTTGCGCGGCGTCGTGGATCGCGCGGGCGGCTTTTCCTTCGTCCTGCACGAGATGGCCGGTCCGGCGCTGATGATTGTGCTGGCGCTGCTGGTGGCACGCTTTGCCTGGATCTTTCTGTCGGATGCCGTGATCTGGCTGTGCCGACGCCTGGGCATGCGCCGCTACCGACGACTGGGAGCGCGCAGTGCCGTGGTGCTGGGCTGGGTGGGCGTGCGCGGCGTGGTCACGCTGGCGCTGGCCCTGAGCTTGCCCGCCAACTTTCCGGAGCGCGACTTCATCCTGGTGACGGCGTTTGCCGTGATCCTGTGCACGGTGCTGGTCCAGGGAACGACTCTGGGCCTGCTGATTCGCTGGACCGGGCTCCAGCCCCCGGAGTCGGACAAGGCCCGCCTGAGCATGAGCGAGGCCGAAGCCACGCTGATGCAAGCCCAGCTCAAAGTCATTCAGGCCCTGGCCTACGATGCGAGCGGCGAGTTGGTCCACCCCATGCTGCTGGAGCAGTACACGCGCAAGGCCGCGGCCTACTGCAACTACGCCGGACAGGAGGAGGCCTTGGCGCCCCGCATCCACGCCCATTTCGACCTGGTTCTGGCGGCCATAGGCGCGGCACGCGCCGAGCTCCGGCGCATGCACCGCGCAGGCGACATCGACGAACACATGCTGGCGACGCTGCAGAAAAACCTGGACCTGGAAGAGCTCAACGCCATTGCCCTGCGGGCGTGAGGCCGGGGCTGAACGCTGGATTCAGATCCCCGCCCACAGCGCCAGCAGCGCCAACGCCGCAGGCAGCGCCTGCACCCACAGGATTTTCCGGCTGGCCGTGAGCCCGCCGAAAATGCCGGCGACCAGCACGCAGGCCAGGAAGAACAGCTGGAAGTCCAGCCCTTCGCTGCCCCGGGCCAGGCCGCAGAGCAGACCCGCCGCCAAAAAGCCGTTGTACAGGCCCTGGTTCGCGGCCAGGGCGCGGGTCTGGCTGGCGAACTCCGGGGTCAGACCGAAGGCGCGCAGGCCGGCCGGCTTTTGCCAGAGGAACATTTCCAGCACGACGATGTAGCCATGGATGGCGGCGACGAGGGCGATGAGAACGTTGGCGAGCATGGGTTTCCTCCGGGGAAGACAGCTTCTCAATATCGCATACCGCGCAGGGCACCGGCCTTGGTGCCCTACAGGTTTACATGTATCTCAATTGTTCATGCCACTCGCTCCATCCACAGCCCATGAAACTGACGCGGCCAAGCAAGGGGGCAGCGAGGAAGGGCCGCCCCGCACCGAAGCTGCCGTCCCCCTCCACCGAAGGTTGAGGGGGAAGACGCGAAGCGGCTCAGGGGGTGTTTCATTTCAGGGGCGCAGGAGCACCTTGCCTTTGCGTCCCGGCTGCAGGCTCGCGGCGGCGGCCTGGGACACCTCGGCCAGGTCGTAAATGGCCTGCACCGGCAATTGCAGCTTGCCGCCGGCCACCAGCCCCAGCAGCTCGCCGATCAGTCGGCGCTTGTCCTCGCCCGACAACGCTTCACTCACCTTGCTGCACCAAAAGCCCTTGACCCGTGCCTGCTTTAAGATCAGATCGCCCGAAGCAATCTGCATGGGCTCGCCGGCCATGGAGCCGAAGGACACCAGCAGCCCGCCCTCGCCCAGCAGCGCCATCAGCTCACCGCTGGCCTTGCCACCGATGGAATCGACGGCCGCACGCAGGCTGGCCTTGCCGACGATGGCGCGGACTTTCTCCTGCCAGCCCGGCTGCTGCGTGGACACGGCATGATCTATGCCCAGGGCGGCCAGCTCCGCCACGCCCGCGTCGCGGCGCACCAGATTCACGGTGTGCACGCCGCGTGTGGCGGCCAGCATCGCCAGGGTCTTGCCGACGGCGCCGTTGGCGGTGTTCTGGATGATCCAGTCGCCGCTTTTCACTTCCAGGAATTCCAGCAGCATCAGCGCGCTCAGCGGCATGGCGATCAGTTGCGCGGCCGCCTCGTCGGCAATGGCCGCGGGCAGCGGCACCAGCAGTGCTGCCGGGGCGGTGAAGTACTCGGCCCAGCTGCCGTGCACGCCGGCCGCGGTAACGCGCTGGCCAGGCGCAACGCCCTGCACGCCGGCGCCCAGCGCATCGACCAGGCCCACCGCTTCGCTGCCGCCTATGGCCGGCAACGTGGGCTTGTAGCCGTACTGGCCGCGCACCGTCCACAGGTCGTGGTTGTGGATGGGCGACAGCAAGGTCTTGATCCGCACTTCGCCGGGGCCCGGCTGCGGCACAGGGCTCTCGCCCAGGTGAAGAACGTCGGCGGGTTCGCCGAAAGTGGTGTGGATGGCACTGCGCATGGCGGCTCCTTGAAAATTCAATGCAAGAGGTCAGGCCAGCTGTTGCAGCAGCGCCTGCGCGCAAGCTGCCGAACTGCCCGGGTTCTGGCCTGTAACCAGGCGGCCGTCGGTCACGACGTACGACTGCCAGTCGAGGCCTTTTTCGTAATGACCGCCCAGGCGCCGGAACTCATCTTCGATCAGGAAGGGCACGACCGCGGTCAAGCCCACGGCCTCTTCCTCGCTATTGGAAAAACCCGTGACGCGGCGACCGGCGATCCACGGCTGGCCATCGGCGCCGCGCACCTTGATCAATGCACCCGGCGCGTGGCAGACCAGGCCTGCGGGCTTGTCCGCACGCGCAAACGCTTCGAGCAAGGCGATGGACGCGGCGTCGTTGGCCAGGTCCCACAACGGCCCGTGGCCGCCGGGATAGAACACCGCATCGAAATCGGCGGCATTCACCTGGGCCAGCGGCACGGTGGTGGCCAGAAGCTGCTGCGCCGCAGGGTCCTGGCGAAAGCGTTGCGTGGCCTCGGTCTGGGCATCGGGCGCGTCGCTTTTAGGATCGAGCGGCGGCTGGCCGCCTTGAGGCGAAGCCAGCGTGATGCGCGCGCCTGCGTCCTTGAAGACGTAATACGGCGCCGCGAACTCTTCGAGCCAGAAGCCGGTCTTGTGACCGGTATCACCCAGGCGATCGTGTGAAGTCAGCACTATCAGAATATGCATGAGCGAATCCTTTCAGGGGGAGGGGGACAAAGAGGCGGATGCCTGGGGGCTGCAGGCCAGCAACTGGCGGGTCGCCGCCAGGGCCTGGTGCAATGGTGTCTTGTCGCGGCCGAGCTTGGCCAGCAACGCCGCGCCCAGCCACATCTGGTAGAGCACCTGGGCCAGCGCCTGCGGCTCGGCGCCGGGGGGCAGCGAGCCGTCAGCGCGGCCTTCGCGCACGGTGGCGGCGATGCGCGCCACCAGCGCGGTCACGCCGTCGTTCAGGACGCGGCGCATGTCTTCGGAAAGGTCGGCCACTTCGGCGGCCAGCTTGACGACCAGACAGTCTTCTGCCCAGCCGCCGGCTTCAGGCGTGTCCAGCCAGGCCTGCCAGTAGCGCATCAGACGCTCGTGGCCGCTGCCCGTGTCCACGGCCAGCAAGGCATCGAGCCGCTGGCCGTAATCGGCGACGTACTGCTCCAGCAGCGCGCAGCCAAAAGCTTGCTTCGACGGGAAGTAGTGATAGAACGAGCCTTTGGGCACGCCGCAGGCCGTCAGCAGCGTTTGCAGCCCGACGCCGACAAAACCTTGGCGCAATACCAGGGCATGGCCCGCATCCAGAATCTGCTGGCGGGTGGCTTCGGCTTTCTTGGTCAACTTCATGGCTGCATCTTATACAAAATAGACCAGTCGTATAGTTATGCATCACCATGCCTCTGAAAGGGATTCGCAATTCCCCGCACCGCTCTCGGCCACGCGAGGGCGCACAGCGGCCGAGCAGGTTTCGCAGGCACAATCGCCCCTCCCGCAGCGCACGGGCCTGCGCCTGCAACACCATTGCCGAACGCCACCCGCGTTCTTTTTCCGCTGACTGCCCAAGCCAGCCTAGCTTTTAAGCCGTTCATCCATGCCCGCCACCGAAATCACCGTAACGTCCGCCGGCAAAGTCGCAGGCCAGGAGCTGCTCGTCCCCACGGGCGAGGAAGGCGCGCACTTCGCCCACATCCAGGACTGGCTCACGGCCCAGCTCAAGGCCAAGAAAACCGTGCGCGATGTGAGCCAGAAAGTGCTGGTCAAAGGCATCAAGCAGTGGGCCGTCTACGAAGGCAAGTCGGGCGGAAAGCCCGTGCGCTGGGTCTTTAAGATCACCTGATCAGCGCGCGGGCGCCAGCGCCGGCTGGGCGAATTTCTTCGCGCCGATGACGCACAGGATCACGGCCAGCGTCACGCCCACCATGCCCGGGCTGACGACTTCGTGGAGCAGGCTGGCGGCCAGCGCCAGGCCGAAGAAAGGCTGCAGCAATTGCAGCTGACCCACGGCCGCAATGCCGCCTTGGGCCAGGCCGCGGTACCAGAACATGAAGCCGATCAACATGCTGAACAGCGAAACATAGGCCAGGCCCAGCCAGGCCGGAGCACCGACCGCGGCCAGGTTCGCCGGCCATTGCACCGCCGCGAGCAGCAGCATGGCCGGCAGCGACAGCACCAGCGCCCACGAAATCACCTGCCAGCCGCCCAGCGCCCGCGAGAGCTTGGCCCCTTCCGCGTAGCCCATGCCGCAGACGGCGATGGCCAGCAGCATCAGCAGGTCGCCGCGCCAGGAGACCGACAGCCCTTGTGTCGCGGCAAAGCCCATGACCAGGGCGCTGCCCAGCAGCGAGAAGAACCAGAACGAGGGCCGCGGCCGTTCACCGTCGCGCAGCACGCCGAAAATGGCCGTGGACAGCGGCAGCATGCCCAGAAACACCATGGAGTGCGCCGACGTCACCTGCTGCAAGGCCAGCGCCGTGAGCAGCGGAAAGCCCAGCACCACGCCCATGGCCACCACCGCCAGCGAGCGCCACTGGCTGGCCGTGGGGAGCTTCTGGCGCAGCAGCAGCAAGGCGCACAGCGCCAGCAGCCCGGCGATGCCGGCGCGCGCGCCGGTGAGGAACAAGGGGTCGAGATCCATCACCGCCACGCGCGTGGCAGGCATGGAGCCGCTGAAGATCAGCATGCCGATGAAGCCATTGCCCCATCCGCTCGATGTAAACACGTTCTTACCCATGGTGTGCTTTCTCGCTTTGGAAGGCCGGTTGGAAAGCGTTGATCCTAGGGATGCACATCAATACAATCAAATAATTGTCATGGATACACTGAGCGATGCCCCCCACCCGCTACAAGCTACTGGTTGACCAGTTGGCAGACGACATCCGCTCAGGCCGTCTGCCGCCCGGCACCCGCCTGCCCCCGCACCGGCAGCTGGCGGCGCGCGAAGGCCTGGCGCTGGTGACGGCCACGCGCGTCTATGCCGAGCTCGAAGCCATGGGACTGGTCAGCGGCGAACAGGGCCGGGGCACGTTCGTCAAGGAGACAGCCTTGCACGCGGGCCAGGGCATAGACCTGCACAGCGCGGCCGCGGACATGGTCGACCTGAGCTTCAACTACCCGTCCCTGCCCAGCCAGGCCGAATTGCTACGCTCCGGCCTGCGCCAGCTGGCGACTTCGGGCGATCTGGAGGCCTTGCTGCGCTACCAGCCGCATGC
>JAMNYN010000652.1 GCA_023622805.1 Pseudomonadota bacterium
CGACGAGACAAGCCAGAAGGTGTTTGAGTTCTCAGGGAAAATCGGCTTGATGAGCGGAAAAGCGACCGCTCTGCCAAGGTAGACAATGCTGATTGCAACCAAAGCGACTTTGGTAAGTGGCAGCGGCCCCACAACTCAGCGGCGGAGAGCGCAAAAGCTGCCCAAACAAGGAGGACACCTGTGACGGCGAGCGTGACAAGGGTCGGCCTCAGTTGCCCGGCATCGACGGCGCGAGCCATGCGTTCGCCTGCGCCCATGAATCGATAGGCTGGCGCGCCAATGGCTATGCACGCCAGATGGGCCATGGCGGCCGCTGCGCTGAGAGACGCTCCAACGATCAAAGCGAGTGAGCCGGTACTGAATGCGTACATTGGGGAAGCCCTTGTAGTAGTGTATCCAGCAGAACCTGCGGGATAAACTGGACGATGTAGGAGACCCTGGACAGGGGTTCCTCCTGGAATTGGCTTGCAGTTTGAATTTGCTGTCGATGCACGGTGCAAATGTCCAGGCGCAAAGATGTCGAGAATCCCGGCACGTTTTTTTCTGGCGAAACTGCAGCTTGCGACCAACGTAGCTCGTACGCGCTATATGCAACTCCCGGTCCATTGATTAGTTGAGCAGAACGCACAACCGACCGCTTCAGGTCTGGCCAGGAGCGGTCCTCAAGGGATTGGGACGAGAAACTTCTGATCAGTTCAGCGTGATCTTGCTGGCGGCTCAATGAACCCGCAGCACCTCAAACTGAAGCCGGATTGGAGCGACCTGTATCGATACCTCATCACCCTCGCACTTGCCCAGCATGGCCCTGCCCAAGGGGGCTTCGCTGCTGATGACCTGAACGAGCTCAGCGCCGCTGAGCAACTTCATGCTGCCCCCATCCGGGCCGAGAAAGATCTGTTGCTGCTTGTCGTCGGAGTCGACCAGGCAGACCAGCGCGCCGAGCTGTATACCTTTGCTGGCGTCGTAGGGGCGCGGGTGGAATTGGCGCCAGTTGGCGATCGCCTGACGGATGGCGTCGGCGCGACGCGCTTGGCCAGTGGCCAGGTAGGCGGCTTCGAGACCCAATGTGTCGTATTTGTTTTCGGCGATGTTTTCTTCGTGCGTCGCCGCTTCATGGGCCGCCCGCGCTGCCTGCTCGACTTGCAGAAGGTCCTCGGCGAGCCGTTTCAGCACCTGCTGCTGCAGCAACAATTTATCCATAATGAAAGCCAGGCATGTCGAAAAAGTGGGGGGCTTGATTATGAAGGGCTCCACGCTTCCACTGGCTACAGGTTCGCTTCAGCCTTGGGTTGCTGCAGGCCTGGGGCCGCTCCCGCAGGTGCAGCAGCCAGCCTGAACCAGTCCGCCGTCCCCGCATCGAGAGCCCCGCGGCTCAAGCCGCCCTGGCCTGGTGCCGCGCCGCATCCAGGTCCGCGCTGTCCAGCCACTGCGCAAAGCTCTGCGCGCAGCGCACGACCTGGCCTACAACCAGTACGCTGGGGCTGCCCAAGCCTTCCTGGGCGACGACAGTCACCAGTTCATCCAGGCGCGCGATCGCATGGCGCTGGTGGGGCAGGGAGGCGTTCTGGATCACGGCCACGGGTGTTGCCGGGGGCAGGCCTTGCAGCAGGCCGTTGGCGATGTCGGCTACGCCTTTCATTCCCATGTAGATCACCAGCGTGAGCCGGGCCGCGTGGGCCGTGGCGGCGAGCTGTTTCCAGTCGGTGGCCTGGGCGCCGGGGCGGGTGTGGCCGGTGATGAAGATGACGCCGTGGGCGTGGTCGCGGTGGGTCAGGGGCGCGCCGAGCTGGGTCATGCCGGCCAGGCCGGCGGTGATGCCGTTGATCACGTCCACTTCAATCCCCGCGGCGCGCAGGTGCTCGGCTTCTTCGCCGCCGCGGCCGAAGATGAAGGGGTCGCCGCCCTTGAGGCGCACCACTTGCTCGCCTTCGAGGACGTTGGTGACTATGAGCTTTTCTATGAAGGGCTGGGGCGTGCTCTGGCAGCCGCCGCGCTTGCCCACTGCAACGATGCGCGCGCTGGGGGAGGCCAGGGCCACGATGGCCTCGCTGACCAGATCGTCGACCAGCAGCACGGTGGCGGCCTGAATGGCCTTGAGGGCCTTGAGGGTCAGCAGCTCGGGGTCGCCCGGGCCGGCGCCGACCAGGGTGCAGCGGCCCATGGGGGAGGAGGCGGAAAGTGTGGACATGGTGGGGGCCTCAGGCGTGGGGGGTGGCTGGGGTGCCGGCCGTGGCCTGCACATGGCGTTTGAGTTCGGGAATGCAGGAGCCGCACTGCGTGCCGCAGCCCAGGCGCGTCTGCAACTGGGCCAGGCGTTTGCTGGCGCTGCCGGCGCATTCGCCCAGCGTGCGGGTGATGCTGTCGGCGTTGACGTTCATGCAGCTGCAGACCTGGGGGCTGCGCGCCTGCGCACCCGCGGGGGGCCGGGCGCCGTGGGTCAGCAGCAGGTGGGAGGGCTGGGGCGGCGGCAGCTCCTGCGTGAGCAGTTCGGCCAGCCACGTGCCGGCCGCGGTATCGCCGGTGAGCAGCAGGCCTTCGAGGCGCAGCGCGCCTTGCGCGTTGTGCCGCAGGTGCAGGGCACGGCTTTGCTGCAGCTTCTTGTCTTCATAGCGTATGACTTGCTGGCCTTGCAGGCCCAGAAGTTGCTGGATTTGCCGCAGCACGTCTTGCGACGGCGGCGCGGACGCGGCGGCGCGCAGCAGCACGCCGCTGCGCGTTTGCTCGGCCGCGCTCAAGGGCACCTGGTTGCTGAAAGGCACGCAGGTGGCGAATTCAAAATGCGCCATCAGCGCGGACAGTGCGTGCCGCACGCGCAGCACTTCTTCGGCGGGCAGCCAGGCCATGCCCAGCAGCGACCAGGGCAACTGGACCTTGGCTACTTTGACGGCCGTGTGCTTGAGCTCGGGCTGTTTGGATGTTGGGCAGAAGGTGGGTTGGGTCAGGGCGTTGATGCCCAGCAGGCGCTGGCCGTCCGCGGCGCGGCCGCTGAGGAATTCGCTGCCCCAGTGCATGGCCATGAACAGCCGCGTGGGGCCGAGTTGCGCATCGGCTTGCAGGGGCACCAGCAGGGCGCCGCGCCGGCTGCTGACCTGAACCAGTTCGCCGTCCTGGAAGCCGCGGCGTTCGATGTCCTGAGGGTGCATGTGCAGGCGCGGCTCGGCGACATGGCCGAACAGCCGGCCCAGCGTGCCGGTGCGGCTCATGCCATGCCATTGGTCGCGCAGCCGGCCCGTGGTGAGGCTGAACGGGTAGCGCGCGTCTACGGGCTCGGCCAGCGGCTGGTAGGGCGTGGCGCTGAAGCGGGCCTTGCCGTCCGCCGTGGGGAAGAGGCCGTCTGCGTACAGGCGCGCCTGGCCTTGCGTGGCGCCCGTGGGCATGGGCCATTGCTGGGGGCCGGAGGCTTCCAGCAGTTCCCAGGACAGGCCGGTGATGTCCAGATCACGCCCGGCCGTGCTGGCGCGGTGCTCTTCCCACAGGGCCTGGGCGCCTGCGGTGGCCGGCTGCAGCGGGTAGGGGAACAGCGTGGGCCGGCCGGGGCGCAGCTGGGGCTCGAGCCGCAGGGCCAGTTGCACGGCGATCTGCCAGTCGTGGCGGGCGGCACCGGGGGCTGGAACGGCCGCGCGTACCCGGGAAATACGGCGTTCGCTGTTGGTCACGGTGCCAATTTTCTCGCCCCAGGTGGTGGCGGGCAGCAGGATGTCGGCGTAGGCGCAGGTTTCGGTGTTCGCGAAAGCTTCCTGCACGACGACCAGCTCGGCGCGTTCCAGCGCGCGTTGCACCATGCGCTGGTCGGGCATGCTTTGCGCCGGGTTGGTGCAGACTATCCACAAGGCCTTGATTTCGCCGTCGGCTGCGGCTTCGAACATTTCCACGGCGGTCTTGCCGGGCTGGGCCGGGATGTCGGCTACGCCCCACAGCGCGGCGACTTCGGCGCGGTGTTCGGGATTGGCCAGGTCGCGGTGGGCGCTGAGCAGATTGGCCATGCCGCCGACTTCGCGCCCGCCCATGGCATTGGGCTGGCCGGTGAGCGACAGCGGGCCGGCACCGGGCTTGCCGATCTGGCCCGTGGCCAGGTGCAGGTGGATCAGCGCCGCATTCTTGGCCGTGCCGCTGCTGCTCTGGTTCAGGCCTTGGCAGTAGAGGCTCAGCGTGGCGGGCGACTGCGCGAACCAGCGGCTGGCCTGCAGCAGGTCCTGCTCGCGGATGCCGCATTCCTGGGCCACGCGCTCGGGCGTGGCCGTGCGCACCAAGGCCTTGACGGCGTCGAAGCCCGTGGTGTGGGCGGTGATGTAGGCCGTATCAATCCAGCCTTCCCACAGCATGATGTGCAGCATGCCGTGGAACATGAGCACATCGGTGCCGGGAGCGATGGGCAGGTAGAGGTCGGCGAGGGAGGCGGTGTCGGTGCGGCGCGGGTCGGCGACGATGATTTTCATTGCCGGGTTCGCGGCCTTGGCGGCTTCCAGGCGCCGGAACAGGATGGGGTGCGCCCAGGCGGCATTGCTGCCGACCAGGAACACGCATTGCGCGAGTTCGAGGTCTTCGTAGCAGGCCGGCGGCGCGTCGGCGCCCAGCGCGCTTTTGTAGCCGGCCACGGCGCTGCTCATGCACAGGCGCGAATTGGTGTCCAGGTTGTTCGTGCCCAGCAGGCCTTTGACCAGCTTGTTGAAGGCGTAATAGTCCTCGGTGAGCAGTTGCCCGCTGAGGTAGAAGCCCAGGGCGTCGGGGCCGTGGTCGGTGATGATCTGGCGCAGCTGGCTGCTGGCCTTGTCGAGCGCCGCATCCCAGCTGAGCGGGACGGGCGCAGCCCCGCGTTGCAGGCGCTGCATAGGCTGCAGCAGCCGCGTCTGGCGCGTCACCTCGGCCGCGGCCGTGAGGTGCAGCGTGCTGCCCTTGGTGCACAGCTTGCCGAAATTGGCCGGGTGCAGCGGATCGCCGCGCACGCCCGTGATCTGGCCGGCCTGCGCTTCGATGATCACGCCACAGCCGACGCCGCAGTAAGGGCAGGTGGAACGGGTTTCAGTGACAGGGGAGGCGGGCATGGGCGACTTTCAGCTGGCAGCCCGGTGCGAGGCGGGGCCGGCGATGGGCCGGGTCTGGGTGGTGGCGTGGGTGGCCAGCTCCTGGGCGTCGAGGAACACCTGGCCTTCCTCGACTTTCAGGCGAAAGCTGGGCGTGCAGCCTTCGTCCGGGGCCGCGGCCTGGCCGTCGCAGCCTATGGTCCAGTTGTGCAGCGGACAGGCCACGCGATTGCCCAGCACGATGCCTTGGGAAAGCGGCCCGCCCTTGTGCGGGCAGCGGTCGAGCAGGGCAAACAGGCCGTCGGCCTCGTCGCGAAAAATGGCGACGTCCATGCCGCTGGCGCGGGCCACGCGGCGCGCGCCCAGCGGCGGGATGTCGTTGAGGTGGCAGATGTGGATCCAGTGGGACATGTTGGCTCCTGTCAGGCGGGCAGCGCCGTGGCGGCGGGGAGGGGAATGATGGGGCTGAACTGGCGCTCGTCGACGGCGGCTTTCTGCAGCTCGAACCAGGGATCGGGCTCGCCGTCGAGCGCGAACTGCAGGCGCTCCCAGAGTTCGGCGCGGCCGGCGTGGTCTTCGAGAATGCGTTGCTTGACGTAGTCCAGGCCCACGCGATTGACGTAGTGCACGGTGCGCTCCAGGTACCAGCCTTCCTCGCGGTACAGCTGCATGAAGGCGCCCGTGTACTCCAGCACCTCCGCGGCGGTCTTGACCTTGGTGAAGTAGTGGGCGACTTCGGTCTTGATGCCGCCGTTGCCCGCGATGTGCAGCTCCCAGCCGCTGTCGACGCCGATCACGCCCACGTCCTTGATGCCGCTTTCGGCGCAGTTGCGCGGGCAGCCCGAGACGGCGAACTTGACCTTGTGCGGGGCCTGCATGCGCCACATGGCCTTTTCCAGGTCCTTGCCCATTTGCGTGCTGTCCTGCGTGCCCATGCGGCACCATTCCGAGCCCACGCAGGTCTTGACCGTACGCAAGGCCTTGGCGTACGCATGGCCGCTGGGCATGCCTATGTCGCGCCAGACGTTGATCAGGTCTTCCTTCTTCACGCCCAGCAGGTCGATGCGCTGGCCGCCCGTGACCTTGACCGTGGGGATCTGGTATTTGTCGACGGCATTGGCGATGCGGCGCAGCTCGTCGGCCGTGGTTTCTCCGCCCCACATGCGCGGGATGACGCTGTAGGTGCCGTCCTTCTGGATGTTGGCGTGGCTGCGTTCGTTGATGAAGCGGCTTTGCGGATCGTCCTTGGCCTCCTTGGGCCAGGTGCTGAGCAGGTAGTAGTTGATGGCCGGGCGGCAGCTGGCGCAGCCGTTGGGCGTGCGCCATTCCATGAAGCGGTAGACCTCGGCGATGCTCAGCAGCTTGTGGCTGCGTATGGTGTCGCGCACGGCCTGGTGGCCGTGGTCGGTGCAGCTGCACATGGCTTTCATCTTGGGTGTGCTGGAGTAGTCGCCGCCCGCGGTGAACATGATGATCTGCTCGACCAGGCCGGTGCAGGAGCCGCAGCTGGCGCTGGCCTTGGTGTGCTTGCGTACGTCTTCCAGCGTGAACAGGCCCTTGTCCTTGATGGCCTTGCAGATGCTGCCCTTGGTGATGCCGTTGCAGCCGCAGACTTCGTCGCTGTCGGCCATGGCGGCCGCCTTGTTGTGGCCTTCGTGGCCGCTGTCGCCGATGTTGGACTCGCCGAACATCAGCCGGTCGCGTATGCCGGCGATGCTGCTGCCGTCGCGCAGCAGCTTGAAGTACCAGCTGCCGTCCACGGTGTCGCCGTAGAGGCAGGCGCCGACCAGCTTGTCGT
>JAMNYN010000187.1 GCA_023622805.1 Pseudomonadota bacterium
TCCACGGGCCGGTACCTGGCGCGGCGCGCCAAGCAGTTCGGCAATCTGGGCGTGAGCCGCCAGGTCGCTGGCTGGCAATGGGGCACGGATGTGCTGTGGAGCGCTAGCCGCTTCGACACCGCGGCCAACACCCGCGTGCTCGGCGGCTATACGCTGTGGAACTTCACGGCCAGCAAGCAGCTCGATCGCGACTGGAAGCTGCTGGCGCGCCTGGACAATGCCTTGGACAAGCGCTATGAAACCGCCTACACCTACGCCACCGCGGGGCGGCGTTTCTTTGTGAGCCTGCAATGGACACCAGCACCTTGACGCCAGCAAGCGCCGTGCCCGCGCGCTGCCCGGCACTGTTGATCACGGCGCCGGCTTCGGGCCAGGGCAAGACCACGCTGACGGCGGCCCTGGCGCGCTTGCACACGCGCCAGGGCCGGCGCGTGCAAGTCTTCAAATGCGGGCCGGATTTTCTCGACCCGCACTGGCACCAGTTGGCCAGCGGCGCAGCCGTGCATTCCCTGGACCTGTGGATGACGGGCGAAGCCGATGCGCGTGCACGCCTGCATGCGGCCGCGCAGACTTCCGATCTGATCCTGATCGAAGGCGTGATGGGCCTGTTCGACGGCAGCCCCAGCGCGGCCGATCTGGCGCAGCTGCTGGACATTCCGGTGCTGGCCGTGATCGACGCTTCGGCCATGGCCGGCACGCTGGGCGCGCTGGCTTACGGCCTGCAGCATTACCAGCCGGGCCTGCGCTGGGCCGGCGTGCTGGCCAACCGCGTGGCCAGTGCGCGCCATGCCGAGCTGCTGCAGGCCGGCGTGCGCGCGGACAGCCACTGGCTGGGCGCGGTGGCGCGCATTCAACTGGACACGGCGCCGGCGGGCCAGGCCGGGCCGCGGGAGGCCGCGTTGCTGCCGCAGCGCCATCTGGGCCTGGTGGCTGCGCAGGAGCTGGCGGACGGCATGCAGCGGCTGGACGCTGCCGCCGATGCACTGGCGGTGACGCCGCTGGGTCAGCGCAGCTGGCAGGACTGGCAGCAGTGGGCGGTGGACTTCGCGCCGCCGCAGGCCGGACCAACGGATTCCGCGCCCGACGCCGCCGAAGCCATGGGGCCCTGGCTGGCGGGCCGGGTGATCGCCGTGGCCCAGGATGCGGCCTTCAGTTTTGTTTACCCGGCGAATCTCGACTGCCTGCGCGCCATGGGGGCGCAGCTGCGGTTCTTCTCGCCGCTGGCGGGCGAGCGCTTGCCGGCCTGCGACGCGCTGTGGCTGCCCGGCGGCTACCCCGAACTGCACGCACCGCAGCTGGCGCGGCAAACGGCTTTGCAGGCCGACATCCTGACCCACTGGCAGGCCGGCAAGGCCATCTGGGCCGAGTGCGGCGGTATGCTTGCGCTGTGCGAAGGCGTGACCGACAAGGACGGCCGGTGGGCGCCTCTGTGGGGATTGCTGCCGGGCAAGGCGCAAATGCAAAAGCGCCTGGCCGGGCTGGGCATGCAGCAGCTGCCCACGCCCTGGGGGCTGCTGCGCGGCCACAGCTTTCATTACGCGCGGCTGGACAGCAGCGCAGAGGTGCAGGGGCGCAGCAGCCGGCCGCAGGTATCGGCCACGCCCGACCAGGGCGAGCAGCTGTACCGCCATGGCAGCCTGTACGCAAGTTTTTTCCATGCCTGGTTCGCCTCGCATCCGCGCGCCGTGGCGGCGCTGCTGGGCGCACGCGAAAATGGCGAAAACCGAGGAGATTGAACAATGGCCATTGAGGGCAGCGCAGCACCGGCGCGCAGCGAGATGATTCTGGTCGGACAGAACAGCGGCTAGTCGCGCCGCTCCGAAACCTTGGCCCAATCCTGGCTGCAAGGCGGGGCGGGGCGCAGCGCCTGGCTGCTGGCCACGGGCATGGCGTTCGACACGGAAATGCAGGCGCGGATCGCGCGCCACCAGCGCGACCGCGCCGAGCGCGTGCCCGGCATGCAGACGGCGGAAGTGCCGCTGGACCTGGCTGCTGCCCTGCGCGAGCGCAGCCAGCCCGATTGCCTGCTGGTCATCGATTGCCTGACCATGTGGCTGACCAACTGGATGATGCCGGCGCAAGGCACGTACAGCGAGCCGGCCTGGGGCGCGCAGCGCATGGCGTTTCTGGATGCGCTGGCCCAGGCCCGCGGCCCGGTGGCGATCGTCGGCAACGAGATCGGCCTGGGCGTGATTCCGCTGGGCAGCGAAGTGCGGGCCTTTGTCGATGCGCTGGGCGTGCTCAACCAGCAGGTGGCTGCCGCCTGCAGCCGCGTCACGCTGATGTGCGCCGGCCTGCCGCTGACGCTCAAGGGCGGCGCATGAAGTCTGTTCTGCGGGCCTGCGCCGCGGCGCTGATGCTGGCCGCGACCGCGCTGGCCTCTGCTACTTCGGCGGCTCCCGCCATCGTCATCACCGATGGGCGCGGCGTGAGCGTGCGTCTGGACCGGCCGCCGCAGCGCATCGTGAGCCTGCTGCCCTCGCTGGCCGAGTCGGTCTGCGCCCTGGGCGCCTGCGACCGCATCGTGGGCGTGGACCGCTATACCCTCTGGCCGCCGTCGCTGCAGCAACTGCCGCGTCTGGGCGGTGGGCTGGATCCGCAGATCGAAGCCGTGGTCGCCTTGCGTCCGGACGTGGTGCTGGTCACCGTGGCGTCGCGCGCCATACAGCGCCTGGAAGCCCTGGGCCTCAAGGTGATTGCGCTCGAGCCCCGCACCCATGATGAAGTGCACAGCACGCTGCGCACACTGGGCACCATGCTGGCCATTCCCGCGGCCCAGGGTGCGGATGCTATCTGGACGCGCATCCAGCAGGGGCTGGCGCAGGCGGCGCAGGCCATGCCCGCGCGGGCGCGCGGCCAGCGCGTGTTCTTCGATGCCAGCCGCGGTCCGGTGGCCGCGGGCGAGAAATCCTTCATCGGCGAGACCCTGACCCGGCTGGGCCTGGTCAACATCGTGCCCGAAGCCCTGGGGCCGTTTCCCCGGCTGAACCCTGAATACGTGGTGCGTGCCGACCCGGATCTGCTGATGGGCGGCCAGCGCAGCCTGGGCGAAAGCGGCGTGCCTTATCCGGGCTGGTCGGCGCTGCGGGCCGTGCAGGCCGGTCGGATCTGCCGCTTTGCGGGTGCCCAGGCCGACCTCATGATCCGTCCCGGCCCGCGCCTGGCCGAGGCCGCCATGGTCATGGCCCACTGCGTGCAAAGGCTTTACCCATGAGCGGCACCGGTCTGCGCCCGGTCTGGCTGGCCTTGGGACTGCTGCTGCTGAGCCTGTTGCTGCTGGTGCTCGGCGCGGGCGTCGGCAGCACGGGCTGGGAAAGCGTCTGGAAGATTCTGGCCCAGGATCCGGCCGACCCGCTGGCCTGGCAGATCGTGCGCGACATCCGCTTGCCGCGCACCACCGGCGCCTGGCTGGCGGGCGCCTTGCTGGGCCTGGCGGGCGCCGTGGCCCAGGGCGTGTTTCGCAATCCGCTGGCCGATCCTTATCTGCTGGGCAGCGCTTCGGGCGCCTCGCTGGGCGTGGCCCTGGCCATGGCGGCGCTGGGCGTGTCGCCGTTCGCGTTGCAAGGTCTGCTGCGCCTTGGCATTACCGGCGCGGCCTTTGTCGGCGCGGCCGCGGCGGTGCTGCTGACCCTGGTGCTGGCCAAGGGCGCGCACAACACCATGCGCCTGCTGCTGGCCGGCGTGGTGGTGGGCGTGGTGCTGGGCGCCGCGTCGTCTATGGTGCTGCTGCTCACGCCCGAAATCATGCAGGCCATGCAGTCCTTCATGCTGGGCAGCACGGCCTTTGTCGGCTGGAGCGCCTGCTTGCTGATGGCCGCGGTGCTGGCCGTGGTGTTGCTGGCCTCCTGGTCGCTGAGCCGGGTGCTCGACGGCCTGGCGCTGGGCGAGGCCACGGCGCAAAGCCTGGGCCTGCCGCTGGCGCCGCTGCGCATGCTGCTGATCGTGCTGCTGGCGCTGGCCACGGGCACGGCCGTGGCGCAATGCGGCCTGATCGCTTTTGTCGGCCTGGCCGCGCCGCACCTGGTGCGCTCGCTTGTACGGGCCATGCACCGCTGGCTGCTGCTGCTCAGCGCCGGCATGGGCGCGGTGCTGCTGCTGTCGGCCGACCTGCTGGCGCGCTGGCTGATTGCGCCGCAGGAGCTGCCCGTGGGCGTGCTCACGGCAGTGCTGGGCGGCAGCTATCTGCTGTGGTTGATGCACCGCCGCAATGTGCAGGAGACCTCATGACGCCAGACCATGCATGGGCCTTGCAGGCCGAAGGCCTGTCGGTGTCGCTGGGCGGCCAGCCGGTATTGCGTGACTTGACGCTGCGCATCGCGGCCGGGCGCTGGACCAGCGTGGTCGGCCCCAACGGCGCCGGCAAATCGACGCTGCTGCGCGCGCTGGCCGGCATGGGCCAGACCCAAGGCCGGGTGCTGCTGCAGGGGCGCGAGCTACGCCAGTGGGGCGGCCGCGCGCGTGCGCGCACCCTGGCCTGGCTGGGGCAGAACCAGACCGCGGCCAATGACATGTCGGTCTACGACGTGGCCATGCTGGGCCGCTTGCCGCACCAGCCCTGGCTGGGCGCGCCCACGGCGCAGGACCACGCGGCGGTGGAGCAGGCGCTGCGCCAGACGCAGAGCTGGGACTGGCGCGGGCGCAGCCTGGGCCAGCTGTCGGGCGGCGAGCGCCAGCGCGTGCTGCTGGCGCGCGCGCTGGCCGTGCAGGCCCAGGTGCTGCTGATGGACGAGCCCCTGGCCAACCTCGATCCTCCGCACCAGACCGACTGGCTGTATTGCGTGCAGGAACTCGTGGCCCAGGGCACGACCGTGGTCAGCGTGCTGCATGAGATTTCGATGGCGCTGCAAGCGCAGGACCTGGTGGTGCTGGCCCAGGGCCGCGTGCTGCACCAGGGCGCCTGTGCCGATGCCGGCACTCGCCAGGCGCTGGAGCAGGTGTTCGACGAGCGCATCCAGGTGCGCGAGATCGAC
Source organism: Pseudomonadota bacterium (assembly GCA_023622805.1). Taxonomy (GTDB): domain Bacteria; phylum Pseudomonadota; class Gammaproteobacteria; order Burkholderiales; family Burkholderiaceae_C; genus Comamonas; species Comamonas bellezanensis. The sequence continues at coordinate 4,971 of JAMNYN010000187.1, forward strand.
GGCCAATGGGTGGCCTTGCCGCGGCTGTCGCCGCGCAGCGCTTGACCTTCCTCTTTTCTCCAGGCATTGCGCCTGCCCCTTTTTCCGACTCAAGGACTCCTCCATGGAAATCGAACAAGCCCCAACCGAAAAACCGTACACCAAGCCCGAGGGCGAACGCCGCGGACTGGTGCTGGTGAACACCGGCAACGGCAAAGGCAAGAGCACCGCCGCGTTCGGCCTGGCGCTGCGCGCCCACGGCCGCGGCAAGTCGGTGAAGCTCTACCAATTCATGAAGGTGCCCACGGCGCGCTTTGGCGAACACCGCATGTTCGAGCAGCTGGGCATTCCCATCGAAGGCCTGGGCGACGGTTTCAGCTGGAAAAGCCAGGACCACGAGCGCTCGGCCCAGCTGGCGCGCGACGGCTGGGAGCGCGCGCGTGCCTCCATCCTGTCGGGAGATCACTTCCTGGTGGTGCTCGATGAAATCACCTATCCGCTGATCTACGGCTGGCTGTCGCTGGAGTCCGTGCTGCAGACGCTGCGCGATCGCCCGCGCCAGGTGCATGTGGTGCTCACCGGCCGCCGCTGCCCGCAGGAAATCATTGACCTGGCCGACACCGTCACTGAAATGACGCTGATCAAGCACGCCTTTCAGGCGGGTGTGCCCGCGCAACGCGGCATCGAGGACTGAGTTCGCCTGCGCGCCGGCGATCAACCCTCTCGCGCGAAAGCCGGGGTGGCGTTAAATTGACGGCATGCCCGCGACTGAAAAATGGCCTGACACATGACCCACACTTCTTCCCCCCCTTCGGACGACACCCTGCCCGGTGCCACGCTCGCGGCCGAGCCGTTTGACGCGGCCGCGCGTGCCGCCGTCTACCGCGCCATCCATGAGCGCCGCGACATGCGCCACTTCAGCGGCGGGGTGGTGGAAGAAGACGTGCTGCTGCGCCTGCTCCGCGCGGCCCACCACGCGCCCAGCGTGGGGTTCATGCAGCCCTGGCGTTTCGTGCGCGTGCGCAACCGCGCCATGCGCGAGCGCATCCATGCCTTGGTCGAAGCCGAGCGGGAGTTCACGGCCCAGGCTCTGGGCGAGCGCGAAAGCGAGTTCATGCGGCTGAAAGTGCAGGGCGTGCTCGATGCCGCCGAAGTGCTGGTGCTGGCCATGCCGCCCGGGCGCGACAAGCATGTGTTCGGCCGCCGCACCCTGCCGGAAATGGACGTGGCTTCGGCCGCCTGCGCCATCCAGAACATGTGGCTGGCGGCGCGCGCCGAAGGTCTGGGCATGGGCTGGGTGTCGCTGTTCGATCCGGTGGCGCTGGCCGCCTTGCTGGGTATGCCCGAAGGCAGCCGGCCGTTGGCCGTGCTGTGCCTGGGTCCCGTGCCGGCGTTTTACGCCGAACCCATGCTGCAGCAGGAGAAATGGGCTTTCCGCGCGCCTTTGGCCGACATGCTGTTCGAGGAAACCTGGGGGCAGCCGGCAGCCACGGGTGAGTCCGCGGTCGTGAACCCTTCTGCCCACAACCATGTGGGCTGAGGCTGCGGGCTGGGGCCTGTGGGGCGGCTGGGGTGCGAGCCAGGCCTGGAGCACGGCCGGCTTGGCTGCGGCCATGCTGCTGGCGCTGGCCATGGACCGTTTCTGGGGCGAGCCGCCGGCGCGTCTGCACCCGGTGGTGGGCATGGGCTGGCTGCTGGCCCGGTGCGGCCGCTGGGTAGGCGCCGAGAAGGCGGTCCATCCCGATGGCTGGCGCGGGGCGCTTGGGGCGCTGGTCTGGAGTCTGCTGGCGGCC
>JAMNYN010000739.1 GCA_023622805.1 Pseudomonadota bacterium
CCTTGAAACCAGACGTCTCCACAACCGGCCGCCACTGCGCGCGCTGTGTCTGGATGAGCTTGCCGGCCTCGGCGCCTGGCAGGCCGGTCATCTCCATGCCGGCGATGGCCATTTTCGAGCGCAAGGCCGGATCTTTCACCGCGTCGATGATCGCCTTCTCCAGGCGGGCGACGGTTGCGGCCGGCGTGCCTGCCGGCACGAACGCCGAGTACCAGCCCGAGGCCTGGTCGAATCCGGGGATGCCGGCCTCCTTGAGCGTGGGAACGTCGGGCAGCAAGGCGGAACGCTTGGTGCCGGTGACGCCGAGGAAGCGGATCTTGCCGGACTTCTCCAGTCCTATCTGACTGGCAATGGCGTCGATGCCCAAGGGCAGCGAGCCGGCGACCACATCGCTGATCATCATCGGCGCGCCCCGGTAGGCCGTCGGAGTCAGCGGCAGGTTCATGGACTTGCCCATCGTGAGAATGCCGAAATGGACGGTGCCGCCCAGCGAAGCCAGGCCCACTCCGGCCGATTCCGGGTGGCGCTGCACCCAGTTGACGTACTCCGGCATCGTTTTATAGGGCTGGTTGACGCTGCTGGATGCGACCAGCACCACGTCCGCGAGGTGCGCCACGGGAATCAAGTCCTTGTCGGGGTCATAGCCCAGGCGTTGATAAAGCAGAGGAAACAGCACGAAAGGCGGCGCGGGCGAAATCAGAATGGTTTTCCCATCCGGCGGCGCGCGCTTGACCGCGTCCAGGGCCAGGCGAGCCGATGCGCCGGCCTTGTTTTCCACCAGCACCGTGCTGCCCAACGAAACACGCAGCTTGTCCGCCACCGCACGCGCGAGCACATCAAGCGCGCCGCCGGGAGCAAAGCCCACGATGATGCGTGTTGGGGCGGTATCGGCGCCGGCAGCACCGGCGATGCCAGGTACGACGGTCACGGCCGCGATGGCCAGCATGGCGCTCAGCTTGCGCAAGGAGAAGGAGTTTTCCATGGTTTTGCCTTGATCGATGATGGGGGGAATGTCAGGCTGTCGCGAATTCCAGCCGGGTCTCTGGCTCCAGCGGGTAGATGGGGCGCGGCAGGTGCTCGAAAGGAAACAGGCTGTAGTCCGAGCTGCATACGCCGGGGCCGGCGACCAGCACGATGTGCCGGGCGATGGGACCGAACCCCGCGCGAAAATGCTGGCGCGACTTGATCAGAATGTATTTCTTGCGTCCCAGGTCGATGCCGGCATGGGTGAACACCCCGGCGTCGAACGGCTCCTGCGGCTTCTCGCAGACCATGACCAGGGTGCCGTTGACGTCCAGCACGGCCGTGCGCCCCAGGCTCAGGCGCACGCCGGTGAACATGGGGCCCGTGACCTGGTAGTTGCCATCGGTGATGCATTGCACGCGCCCGGTCAGCTGCAGCGGCTGGCCCTTGAGCTTCATGGCGGGCGTGTCGGTCTTGCCGCCCACCTCGAGGCTGATGGTCTGGCCAACGCCCGCCGCGATCATTTGCGCTACGGCGGCCGGATCGCAGAAAGGGCCGGCCACCACGTCATCCAGGCCCTGGCGCATCACTTCCGCCAGCACGGCCATCTGGTCGGTCGAGCCCCCTGCGCCGCAGTTGTCGCCATGGTCGACCAGCACGATGGGGCCGCCTTCCAGCGTCTTGGCGTGCGCCAGCGACTGCGCCATCGGCTCTATGGGGTAGACAAAGTCGGCGCGCCGCGCCCAGGCCATTTGCGTCAACTCATCCAGCAATTGCTGCGCGGCCTGGCGTTTCCCGGCGTCGGCCACCAGCAGCACGGTCAGGCCCACATGCGGGATGTCGGACAGCGGAAAGCCGCCGAACACGGAAGCGTTGAGCACTTCGCCGTCGCGCTCGGCGGCCATTGCGCGGTCCATGATGTCCTTCATGGGCTGCTCCTGCGGCGACTGGCGCAGCATATGGGTGAGCATGGGCAGCGTGCGGCTGAGAATGACCGGCTGCACTGCGCCGCGCAGCGCAGCCATCAAGGTGCGGGCAGCGCGCATGCCGGTCTCGTACACATCCACATGCGGATAGGTGCAGTAGCCGGTGATGGCCGTCGCGTTGTTCACCAGCGCTGCGCTGAAGTTGGCGTGAAAATCAAGCGCCACCGCGATGGGCATGTCGGGGGCCACGGCCCGGATGCGCCGGAGCAACTCGCCTTCCGCGTCGGGAAAGCCTTCGGCCACCATCGCGCCGTGCAAGTCGAGCATGACGGCATCGCAGCCCGCTTGGACCGAAGCCACGATGCGTTCGCTCATGAATTCGAAGGCCTCGGCGCTGACGGTCCCGCTGGGTACGGCACTGCCCAGCAGCGACATGACGAATTCATCGCCCTGGCTGCGCACGATGTCGATGAAGGCGGCAGCGGCACTGTTGGTGCCTTCGCAAGCGCGGATAGCCGCCTCTCCCGTCACCGGGCCGTTCGCATCCGCGCCACGACAGAAGGCCGTGAGCGGCGTGGCAATGGGCGAAAAAGTATTGGTTTCATGCCGCATCTGGGCAATGACGAAGCGCATTTTTTGTCTCCTGGGATCGCGTTATTGGGTTCACGTCCGGGTCAATATAGTGCGCCTCACCATTATCCAAAAGTGAATTAATATTGATGCATATTGAGCAAACAGTTAAGCATCCGAGGATCTCCATGGCGTCTACCGTTCATCCCGTCCAGTCGCTGCTGGCCCGTCTGAAGCTGCGCCATTTGCGCGTGATCCAGGCGCTGGGCGAACTGCAGACGGCAGCCAAGGTGGCCACCCATTTCCATGTGAGCCCGGCAGCCGTTTCGAAGACGCTCGCCGAAGTGGAGGAGATTGTGGGCGTGCCCTTGTTCGAGCGCGGACACCGGGGCATGCGCCCGACCGAAATCGGCAAGGAGATGCTGGCCAGTGCGGCCATCGTGCTGGGGCAGCTCTCGCGCATGGCCGAGTCCCTGCATGCACTGCGCGAAGGCACGCGCGGTCAGCTCAGCATGGCCTTTCGCACCACCTCGGTCCATGCGCTGATCGCGCAAGCGATATGCAGCTTCCGGGAGCTCAATCCGCAGGTGGACATCAGCCTGGTCGAAGGCGGGGTCCTGGATTTGATAGAGCAACTGGACGAAGGCGCGCTCGATCTGATGTTTGCCTACGACGATCCGCGTTTCGAACACGCGGCCCTGCGCCGCGCGCCCATGATTGCGCAGCAGCCTCTGCTCGTCGTGGCCAGCGTGGGGCACCCCCTGCTGCGGCGCAAAAGCCTCACGGCACAGGACTTGTGCGAGCAGCAGTGGTGTCTGCCCGTGCCCGGGGCCCGCATGCTGCACCATCTCCAGGCGGCATTTCACGCCCTTGGCGTGTCGCCGCCGGAGATGGGGGTGCGCGTCAGCGATGTGTCCATGACCATCAAGCTTATGCAGACGGCCCCTTTTCTGGCGGTGTTCCCGCAGCACAGCGCCGCTCAACTGGAGAAAGAAGGCGTGGCGCGGGTCCTGCCATTCAAACTGGACCGGCAGATCGAGCCTGTCGTTGCCGTGTGGAACGGCGCACTGGCGCCGCGTGCGGCGGCCAAGGCTTTTCGCGACTTCGTACTGAAGGCTTGATCACCGCCCCAAGGCGCCAAGCACAGGTCTGCCTGCAAGGGGCCCGCTACGCCAGGCGCTCTGGCCCTCAAGCAAGACGCTTTGTGTGATTTCCTCCGTGTCCTGCCCCAGCAGGCAGCGCGTCTGGACAGGATAGGCCTGGCCATCAAAACGCGGCGCGGGTGCGGCCTGCAAAACGCCGCCCTGCTGCGAGTACACACTGCGCGCCTGCATGTGCGGGTGTTGCGCGGCTTCAAGGGGGCTCATCACCGCGCCAAAGCACACGTCGGTCGCCTCCAGCAATTGCTGCCAGTGCGCCCGATTTTGTGTGACGAAAATTGCCTGCAGGCGTGCACGGCGCTTGGGCCAGGCCGTCTTGTCCCACTGCGATCCGGGAGCGGAAAAATCCGGATCGTTTTCCAGGCCCAGGATCTGTAACAGCAAGGAATAGAACTGCGGCTCTATGCTGCCCAGCGTGATGTGGTGGCCATCGGCGCAGACATAGGTTTCATAGAACGGCGAGCTGTCGTGAATGCTGTGCCCGCGCTGGTCGGCGACCACGCCGCGTTGGCGGGCGCTGAGCGCCAGGTTCAGCATGTGTGCGGCACCATCGACGATGGCTGCATCGACCACGGAACCCACGCCCGTCTCACGGGCCTTGATGACGCCCGCCAGCACGCCGGTCATCAGATACAGCGCCCCGCCGCCGATGTCACCGAGCAGCGCAAACGACGACACGGGCCGGGCATCGGCCGGGCTGCAGCCCCACAAGGCCCCGGACAACGCGGCGTAGTTGTTGTCATGGCCGGCACGCGGCGCCAGCGGCCCGTCCTGGCCCCAGCCGGTCATGCGACCGTAGACCAGGCGGGAATTGACCGCCGTGCACTCGGCCGGTCCCAGGCCCAGGCGCTCCATCACGCCGGGGCGCATGCCTTCGATCAGGATGTCCGCATCCCGGACCAGCGCCAGCACCAGTTGCCGGCCCTCTGGCGATTTCAGATCGGCAAACACTGAACGCTTGCCGCGGTTGAGCAGGTGGCCGGTGGACGTGCTTTCCGGCCCCTCGCGCACCACGGAGATTACATCGGCGCCCAGATCCGCCAGGTGCATTGCACAGAACGGGCCAGGACCAATGCCGCCGATTTCCAGCACTCTCAGACTTTCCAGAACACGCATATCCACCTCTCGCTCATTGACCTTCAGTTGAACAACTCGAACTGCGGCAGCGTAATTTCGTCGCTGGCGCGTTCGAAACAGACCTTGACCCGCGCGTCAATGGCGATCGCTTCGAGGTCGGAGTTCACGATGTTGGCCATCATGCGCGTGCCTTCGTCCAGCTCGATGATGGCCACAGCGTAAGGCAGCCGGGCCTTCATGAAGGGATTTGGCGCGCGGCGGTTGATAGTGAAGGTATAGACCTTGCCCAGCCCAGAGGTCTTTTTCCAGACCAGATTCTCGCTGGAGCAGTGCGCGCAAAAGGCCCGGGGGAAAAACTGCCAGATCTGGCATTCCTGACATTGCTGGATGGAAAGCGCTCCTTCCTTCGCAGCCTGCCAGTACGGGGCCGTGATGTCTGTAGGAAGCGGCAGGGGACGCAGAACTTCAGCCATATTCAAACTCCCAGAATCATGGTGGTATTGCACGAAAAGACCAGGCCGGGGGCGTGGCACAGTGCCAGATCGGCCTTGGGCAATTGCCGCTCACCACACTCACCGCGCAGTTGGCGCACCGCTTCGATCACCAGAAAGTTGCCGAACATGCCGGGGTGACCGTAAGACAGGCCACCCCCCGACGTGTTGATGGGGAAACGCCCGCCGGGGCCCAGGGCGCCATCGGCCACGAATGCGCCGCCCTCTCCGCGCTGGCAGAAGCCCAGCTCTTCTAGCGATTGCAGTACGCCAATCGTGAAATGGTCATAGATCTGCACCACATCAATGTCGCTGCGCGTCACGCCCGCCATGTCCAGGGCGGCCTGCGCCGTATGCGCGACGTTGGTATCCAGCCAGTCCGCCGTGTTGAACGGCGTGTAGTGGTGGGCGTAGCTTTCCGCCATACCTTGCACATAGACCGGCTTGGTGCGCAGGTCCCTGGCGCGGTCGGCCGCCACGATCACCAAGGCCCCGCCGCCATCGGTGACCAGGCAGCAGTCACGTTGGCGCAGTGGGTCCGCCAGCAGCGGCGAAGCCATGACTTCCTCCAGGCTGGTGGGCTCGCGTCGATAGGCCTTGGGATTGAGCTGTGCCCAGCGACGGGCCGCGACAGCGATCTCGGCCAGATCCTTGGGGGTGCTGCCGTAGCGGTGCGCGTGCAGCTGCGCCACCATGGCGTAGTAGCCGATAGGACTGAGGTGACCGTACGGCAGAATGAACTGCCCACGCGGTGTGGAGGGACTGTCCTGCGCCACCGCACCGCCCTTGCGCGAACCATCGGACAGCTGTGTGCTGCCGTAGGTGACCACGGCCACCGAGCACATGCCCGCCGCGATAGCGGCCATGGCATGGCGAATGTGCACCAGGTTGGACATGCCGCCCACATTGGTGGAGTCCACGTAGCGCGGCGTGATGCCCAGGTACTCGGCCACCTGCAGGCTGGAGAAGCGGTCATCGGTGTGCGCGAAGACCGCATCCACATCCTGCAGGCGCAGGCCCGCATCCTTGAGGGCCGCCATCGCGGCCTGGCCCTGCAGCTCCAGGGCGGTCTTGCCGGGAACCTTGCCCAGGTCCGATTCGGCCACGCCCGCAATGGCGACCGAACGCGAGAGTTTCTGATTCATTGTTGTTCCTTGTTCTGCGCCTCGACTACATCGCCCGGGCAATCACTTCACGCATGATTTCGGACGAGCCGCCGTAAATCCGGTTGGGCCGCACATCGGTGTAGGCGCGGGCAATGGGGTACTCGCGCATATAGCCGTAGCCGCCAAAAAATTGCATCAGGTCGTCGATGGAACGTGTGGCCTCGCTGGCCCACAGCTTGGCCATGGCCGCGCCATCCGCGGTGAGTTGACCTTGCAGGTACAGCCCCAGGCAGTTGTCCACCAGCGGTTTGCCAAATGCATGGCGTTGCTTGACATGGTCCACTGTCCACTGCAGCGCGACTTCCAGTGCAACGGCGCATCTCAACGCAATCAGCAGGCGCTCGCGCACCAGGCCGGCCATGCCATAGGAAAAGCCCTTGT
>JAMNYN010000286.1 GCA_023622805.1 Pseudomonadota bacterium
CAATCCTGGACTCTACCAACTGAGCTACAGCCACCGTAGAAGCATCTATTGTAAGCCAACAATTGAGGCCAAATCTCGAATTACGTGATTTGGCCTCAAAAAGTTGGCCGCCAGTGGCGCTGGATGGCCCGGTGGCAAAAACTCAAGGCCGGTCGACCTTGATCTGCACCTTGAAGCGCGTCTTGAGCAGCTCGTAATAGGCTGCAGCTTCAGCATTAGCCCACAACTGAGCGTATTGCTGCTTTTGCGCGGCCATGGCCTGGGCATCTTGCGCGGGGCGCGCAACAATGGCATTGACCTTGACCACGGCATAACCCTGGTCACCCAGATCCACGCCTACCCATGCGGGCAAGGCATCGACGGGCGCATGCAAGGCGGCATCGATGATGGCGCGCGACAGACCTTCAGTCTGGTCACGGCCGATCACCAGCGCCTTGTTCAGCGCCACGCTGGCAGGCTGTTCCTTCCATGCCTTGAGCTTGGCCTGGCCTTCTTCGCGCGCCAGTTCTGCGGATTTCTGCGCCACATAAAGCGCCTGGACCTTGGCGGCCACGGCTTCGTAAGGCAGCGTATGCGCTGGCGCATAGGACACGATGCGACCCGCCACCATCACGCCAGGAGAGATTTCAACGGCGTCGGTATTGCGCTTGTTCGCCAACGAGTCGGCGGAGAACAGGGCTTCGAGGAAGCGGGGATTGGCCAGCGGGCCTTGCGCGCCTGCAACCGGCACGCGCGCCACTGCCTTGGCCGTCTGCACTGGCAGCTTGAGCTTTTCCGCCACGGCCTGCAGGTTGTCCGACTGCTCGTACACGCTGTTGGCAAACTGCTCTGCCGCTTCAGCAAACTTGCGCTGCGCCTGCTGCTCCTTGAGCTCCTTTTCCAGGCGGGGACGCACTTCAGCGAAGCTCGGCTGTGGCGGCGCCTTGATGTCGGTCAGCTGGATGATGTGGAAACCGAAATCGCTTTCGACCACATCGCTGATCTCGCCCTTCTTCAGGGCAAAGGCCGCGTCTTCAAAAGGCTTGACCATGGCGCCGCGGGCAAAGAAGCCCAGATCGCCGCCATTGCTGGCCGTGCCGCTGTCCTGCGAGGATTTCTTCGCCACGGCGGCGAAGGACGATGGCTCCTTGCGCACCTGCTCCAGCAGCGCCTGCGCCTGGGCGCGGGCCTTGGCGCGGTCGTCCGCCGATGCCTCCTTGCTGACGTTGATCAGGATGTGGCTGGCACGGCGCTCTTCCTGGCCGGCCAGGCGGGCCAGGTTTTCCTTGTAATAGGTCTGCAGATCGTCTTCGTTGAGCACCATGGAAGCCTGCACGCCGGCCGTATCCAGCACCACGTACTCGACGTCGGCCTGCTCGGCCTGCTGGAACTTGTCGGGATGGGCCTTGTAATAGGCCTGCAGCTCTTCGGGCGTGGGCTTCACTTTGGCGGCAAAGTCGCTGGCGCTGAACTGGGCCACCTGCACTTCACGGCGCTGGTAGAGGGCGTCCATGGCCAGCTTGACTTCAGCGTCGGTCGCAAACGAGGAGTTGAGCACGCTGCCCAACACCTGGCTGACCGACAGATTGCTGCGCAAGTTGGCTTCGAAGCCTTCAGGCGTCATGCCCTGGGCACCGACCAGGGCGCGGTAGGCCTGGGCATCCAGCGTGCCGTCGGCCCGCTTGAGCGCGGCGATCGCCGGAATCTGCTGCAGGGTGCGCACCAGTTGCGCATCGCTGGTCACCAGGTGCATCTTCTGCGCAGCAGCCGCCAGCACGCGGTCGCGCACCATGCGCTCCAGCGTGGCATAGCGCGCCTGCGGCGTGTCCAACAGCTTGGCATCGATCCCGGGGTTGGCGGCTCGGATCTCGTCACTCTGCGCACGGTGCGCATTGTCCCAGTCCGATTGCTTGATATCGTTGCCATTCACCCGCGCCACCGTCGGACTGGATTCCGAAAAATAGTTCTGGTCGATGCCAACGAAGATGAAAGAGGGAATGATCAGCAAGAACAACAAGATCATCACGAACTTGGAATGCTTGCGGATGGCTTCAAACATAGTCAATCTTTCTGTGGAAGCAATAAAAAAGGCGAACCAACGTTCGCCTTTGTACGGTGCGGGGTGCCAACGGAATCAGACTGTGGAAGTACGCCTTGCAAGGGATGCTATCCCTCATCCATCCAACCATGACAATGCCTGCCAACGACCCACGCCACCTTGGTGAAGGAAACTACGGCGATTCTACCTGTTGCGCTTGCAGGCACGGATTTGGGCGCACATCCATAAGCAGGTAAAACCCAGGGCCCGCAGCAAGAATAAGGCTGACGCTAATCGCGGGCAAAGAAAAAGGGCCTGGAATTGCTCCAGGCCCTTGATTTCTTGATGGGTGGTGGGTGCTGACGGGATCGAACCGCCGACCTACTCCGTGTAAAGGAGCCGCTCTACCATCTGAGCTAAGCACCCCATCACAACTGGTTTGTCAGTTCAACGCATCTTTCAATGCCTTGCCTGGACGGAATTTTGGCACCTTGGCGGCCTTGATCTCGATCGTGGCGCCGGTACGGGGATTGCGGCCGGTACGCGTGGAACGCTCACCGACAGTGAATGTTCCGAAACCGACGAGCGATACTGTACCACCCTTTTTGAGGGTTTTCTTCACTGCTTCGATCGTCGATTCCAGAGCGCGCGCAGCGGCGGCTTTGGAGATGTCGGCATTGTTAGCGATGTGCTCAATCAGTTCTGTCTTATTCACAAGAGGCCTCTCGGGAAATGGTGGATGGAATGTCTCTTGCCTGACGCCTGAGCAGTCCTGGGACTGTCCGCATCGGCCCGCAAACACTTTGGGTGGATGCGTTGCACGCCATCGACTTTCCAAGTGTCAATGTACTCCGCTGTATTCCCAGCGGCTGCAGCGATTCTAGCTGCAATTGTGCAGTGGTCTGGCCATCCGTGGCGGTTTTTATGGTGCGCCGCCGCTAGAGGCTTTACGGATTGACAGCGCCCTTGCGCAGCAGACAACAAAAAGCGCCTGACGGGCAGGCGCTTTGCGGGGCAGCCCGACTTATTTGGGCACCTTGGCCCGAATCTCGGGCAAGGCTTTCTGCAGGTAGTACGCCATGGACCAGACCGTGAGCACGGCCGAGATCCAGATCAGCACATGGCCCCAGACACCGGTGTCGATCACGCCAAACACGGTCCCGTCATAGAGCAGGAAGGGAATGGCCACCATTTGCGACATGGTCTTGAGCTTGCCCAGCATGTGCACGGCCACGCTCTTGCTGGCACCGATCTGCGCCATCCATTCGCGCAAGGCCGAGATGGCGATCTCGCGGCCGATGATGATCAGCGCGACGAACACATCGGCACGCTGCAAATGCACCAGCACCAGCAGCGCCGCGCAAACCAGGAACTTGTCGGCCACGGGGTCCAGAAAGGCCCCAAAGGACGAAGTCTGGTTGAGCTTGCGTGCCAGATAACCGTCGAGCCAGTCAGTGGCGGCAAACACGATGAACATCAGCGTCGCAATCAGATTGCGCGTGGCTGGCTCCACAGGGATGTAGAACACTCCCACGATCAAAGGTATCGCGACAATGCGCGTACAGGTCATCAAGGTGGGGATGGTCAGAAACATGGCGTGATTGTGTCATGCCTTCAGTGCAGCGCGCGGTAGATGGTGTCGGCCAGTTCGCGCGATATCCCTTCCACCGTGCTCAGGTCTTCCACGCTGGCATCGGCCACGCCGCGCACGCCGCCAAAGCGCTGCAGCAGGCGGGCGCGTTTTTTCGGGCCCACGCCGGCGATTTCCTCGAGCTGGCCGCCGCCTATGCGCACCTTGGCGCGTGCCGCGCGCATGCCGGTGATGGCAAAGCGGTGCGCCTCGTCGCGAATCTGCGCCACGAGCATCAGGGCCGCCGAATCCTTGCCCAGATAGACTTTTTCACGCCCGTCGGCGAACACCAGCTCTTCCAGGCCGACCTTGCGCTTGTCGCCCTTCTCCACGCCCACGATGCGCGACAGATCCAGGCCCAGCGCAGTGAATACTTCGCGCGCCATGCTGACCTGGCCCACGCCGCCGTCGACCAGCACCAGATCGGGCAAGCGCGCCTGCCCCGCGGACGGCTCGGCACCGCCGGCCTCGCGCTGGGCTTCGGCCACACGGCTGTAGCGGCGCAGCAGCACCTGGCGCATGGCGGCATAGTCGTCGCCTCCCGTGATGCCGTCGATGTTGAAGCGCCGGTACTCGCTGCCCTGCATCTTGTGGTGGTGAAACACCACGCACGAGGCCTTGGTCGCCTCGCCCGAAGTGTGGGAAATATCGAAACACTCGATGGTCAGGTTGTCGAGGTCATGGGTCGGCAGATCCAGCGCCTCGGCCAGGGCCCGCGTACGCGCCTGCTGCGAGCCTTCCTCGGCCAGCAGCCGCGCCAGTTGCAGCTCCACATTCTGCTGCGCCATGTCCAGCCAGGCGCGGCGCTGCTCGCGCGGCTGGTGCAAGGCCGTCACGCGCACGCCGCAGGACTCGGACAAGGCCTTGACCAGCGACTTGTCCACCGCATGGCTCAGCACCAGCACGGGCGGCACGGGGACGCTGGTGTAGTGCTGGGCCATGAAGGCTTCGAGCACCATCACTTCCACCGGCTGGGCCGGCGCATCCCCTTCTTCCAGCACCTGCTCCGACGCATGCACGGCGGCAGCATCGCCGAGCTGGGACGGGAAATAGGGCCGGTCGCCCAAATGGCGACCGCCGCGCACCATGGCCAGGTTGACGCAGGCGCGCCCGCCCTGCACGCGCACGGCCAGGATGTCCACATCCTTGTCCGAGGTGGTTTCTATGGACTGCTGGTGCAGCACCCGCGCCAGCGCCGTCATCTGGTTGCGCACTTCGGCCGCCTGCTCGAACTCCAGCGCCTCGGAATGCGCCAGCATGCGGGCTTCAAGCTGCTGCAGCAGAGCCTGGGTTTCGCCGCGCAGCATGGCTTCGGCATTGCGCACATCGACCGCATAGGCCTCGGGTGAAATCATGTCCACGCAGGGGCCGGTACAGCGCTTGATCTGATAGAGCAGACAGGGGCGCGAGCGGTTGGCAAACACGGTGTCTTCACAGGTGCGCAGCCGGAAGACTTTCTGCAGCAGCTGAATGGTTTCCTTGACCGCCCAGGCGCTGGGATAAGGGCCGAAGTAGCGGTTCTTCTTGTCGACGCTGCCGCGGTAGTAAGCCATGCGCGCGAACTTCTGGCCTGGCTGCGGGCCTTCGCCGTCACGCCCCGAAACCCCGGAAATCATCAGATAGGGATAGCTTTTGTCATCTCGAAAGAGGATGTTGTACTTGGGGTGCTGGGTCTTGATGAGGTTGTTTTCCAGCAGCAGCGCCTCGGCCTCGGAGCGCACCACCGTCGTCTCCAGCCGCACGATCTTGCTGACCATGTGGCCGATGCGCGTGCCGCCATGGTTTTTCTGGAAATAATTCGCCACGCGGCGCTTGAGGTTGCGGGCCTTGCCCACGTACAGCAAGCCGCCTTCGGCATCGAAATAGCGGTACACCCCCGGCAGGGAAGGCAGGGCTGCGACCTGCGCCAAAAGTTCATCGGAATGCATTTCAGACATGTTCGTATTGTGGCGGTGCCGGGGCCGCATTCCCAACACCGGCGCAGTACCATCAGCGCCCGGCCTTTCCCATTTTCTTTGAAGCTTTCCCGATGACCGTGAACCGCCCCCTCGTCTGGGACCTTTTTTGCCAGGTGATCGACAACTTCGGTGACGTCGGCGTGTGCTGGCGCGCCGCCGCCGAGCTGGCCGCGCGTGGCCAGCAGGTGCGGCTGTGGCTAGACGATGCCAGCGCGCTGGCCTGGATGGCCCCCCAGCCCCACCCCGCGGGCTTGAGCGTGCATCCCTGGCCCGAGCAGGCTGCGCTGCTGCCCGCGCAAGGCGCTGGCGACGTGGTGATCGAAGCCTTTGGCTGCACGATTCCCGAAGTCTTTGTGCAGGCCATCGCCCAGCGCCACGCCAGCGCCGCCAACGGCCAGCGGCGCGCGCCGCTGTGGATCAACCTCGAATACCTCAGCGCCGAGCCCTATGTGGAGCGCTGCCACCGCCTGCCCTCGCTGCTGATGAGCGGCCCGGCCGCCGGCATGACGCGCTGGTTTTTCTACCCCGGCTTTACCGAGCGCACGGGCGGGCTGCTGCGCGAAGCAGATCTGGCCCGGCGCCAGTCAGCCTTCGACCGGCAGGCCTGGCGCGCGGCGCGCGGCATCGCCCGGGACACGCGCCTGGTCTCGCTGTTTTGCTACGAGCCCCCTGCCCTGCCCGCGCTGCTGGCGCAATTGCAGGACAGCGACACCCCCTGCCACCTGCTGGTCACGCCGGGGCGCGCCGCCCGGGCCGTCCAGGCCGCGCTGGCCGACCGGCCGGATGCACTCGCCCCGTCCGCACTCACCTGGCTGCCCCCCTGCCCGCAGCCCGCGTTTGACGAAATGCTCTGGGCCAGCGACCTGAACCTGGTGCGCGGCGAAGACTCGCTGGTGCGCGCGCTGTGGGCCGGCGAAGCCTTTGTCTGGCACATCTATCCCCAGCACGACAATGCCCACCACGCCAAACTCGATGCCTTCCTCGACTGGCTAGAGGCCCCGCCGTCGTTACGGTTGTTCCACCACCTCTGGAATGACATGGTCACAGGGACCAGCTTGCCCTCCATCACCCCGCAAATCCTGGCTGAATGGCGTGATTGCGCACAGGCGGCCCGGGCCCGCCAG
>JAMNYN010000073.1 GCA_023622805.1 Pseudomonadota bacterium
ATGACCCCACAACCCAACCGCCGCCACTGCCTGGGACTGCTGGCCGCGCTGGCTGCCACCGCCTGCCTGCCCGCGCTGGCAGCGCCCGCCAAGACCCCCCTGGAAGTCTGGAAAGACCCGAACTGCGGCTGCTGCCAGGACTGGGTGCTGCTGATGGAGAAAGCCGGCTTTGCCGTCACCGTGCACGACACCGGCAACAAGGCCGTGCGCGCCAAGCTGGGCCTGCCCGAGCACCTGGGCTCCTGCCACACGGCGCTGGTGGGCGGCTACCTGCTCGAAGGCCATGTGCCGCCGGACGACGTGCACCGACTGCTCCAGGAAAAGCCCAAGGCCCTGGGCATCATCGTGCCCGGCATGCCCGTGGGCAGCCCCGGCATGGACGGCCCCGAATACGGCGGCCGCAAGGACCCCTATGACGTGCTGCTGATCACCAAGAACCTGTTCGGCCGCGGTGTGAGCGCCAAGATATTCAGCACCTACCGTCTGTGACTCCCTCCAGAAAGGACACATTCCATGTCGATATCCACTACCTCTTGCGCGCGGGTCCAGCGCTCGCGCCCCGCCGCATGGCAACTGGGCGCCTTGGCGCTTCTGGGCCTGTCCCTGAGCTGGAGCCAGGCCCAGGCCACCAGCCACGACCCGTCCGGCCACGCAGGCCATGGCGCGGCGCCCACGGCCCAGGCGGGCGCCAGCGCGTCGCTCAGCGAAGGCGAAATCACCCGCCGTGATGCCCGCACCGGCAAACTCACCATTCGCCATGGCGAGATCGCCAACCTCGACATGCCGCCCATGACCATGGTCTTTGCCTTGCAGGACCCGGCCCAGGGGAGTGGCTTGCAGGCGGGGGACAAGGTGCGGTTTCGTGTAGAGAACTTGAATGGCGCGCTGCTGATCACGCATATCGAAGCGGCACCGGCCCGCTGACGATACCGACCGCAGGGCGACATTGACGCACAGGCATGTGCGGCGCACCATAGCGTACGGTCGCCCATGCCCTGTCCGCTGGAACGAGTCGGTGGGACCAGGGCAGCGTTCAGGACGTTCCAGGAGGTCTTATGGCTGAAAGCGATAAAGTGTTCGCGGGCGCTATTCCCGAGCGCTACGACACCCTGATGGTCCCCCTGATTTTTGCGGCCTATGCCGTTGATCTGGCGGAGCTGGTCGCGGCCTCATCGCCCGGCGCGGTGCTGGAAACCGCGGCCGGCAGCGGCGCCGTCACGCGGGCGCTGGCGCCCAAACTCGGCGCCCACGCGCGCTACGTGGTGACCGACCTCAACCAGCCCATGCTCGACTATGCGGCCGCTCGCCAGGGGCCTGATAGCCGCATGGAGTGGCGGCAGGCGGATGCGCTGGACCTGCCGTTTGCGGATGCCTCATTCGACGTCGTCTGCTGCCAGTTCGGCGCCATGTTCTTCCCCGACCGTGTCGCTGGTTATTCCGAAGCGCGCCGCGTGCTCAGGCCCGGTGGGCATTTCGTCTTCAATGTCTGGGACCGCATCGAAGAGAACGCTTTCGCCGACGAGGTCACCCAGGCCGTCGCCACGCTGTTCCCGCACGCCCCCCCGCGCTTCCTGGCCCGCACTCCGCACGGCTACCACGACACCGCCCTGATCCGCGAGGAATTGCTCCTCGCAGGCTTCACCCACATCGCCATAGAAACGCGCGCGGAAGTCAGCCGCGCCCCCTCGGCCCGCGCTGTCGCCATCGCCTATTGCCAGGGCACGCCGCTGCGCAATGAAATCGAGGCGCGGGATGCGAATCTGCTGGAGCTGGCTACGGACCTGGCGGCGCAAGCCATTGCGCGCCGCCACGGGGATGGGCCGGTGGCAGGGAAGATCCAGGCGCACGTGGTGGTGGCGGTAGGGTAGGAGAGGCTCCGGTCAAACCACGGCAGCGCTGAACGACTCGGGCCGCCGCGCAAGCAGCTGGGACAGCCGTTGAAGACCCGCCTTCAAGCGTCCACGGTCCTTGATGCTGCCCAGGGAGATCCGGATGGCATTCACGGATCCGCTGCCAGTGGCGAATGCCTCCGCCGGCGTGACGGCGATGCCCTCGCTTTCGGCGGCACGCGCAAGCTGCGAGGAGTTCCAGTACCCCGGCAACGCTAGCCATACATGCAGGCCGTCTCCAGCGCCGCTGTAGCGTCCCGCCAGGACATCCCTGGCCATGCGGTGGCGCAGACGCGCCTCCTCGCGTACGCCTTGCATCAATGTTTCAGCCGAACCGTCGAAGATCCACTGCGTGGCCAGTGCGGCCGTCAGAGGCGCGACCATCAGCGCAAACGATCTCAGCGCTACCAGGAAACGTTCGCGCTCGTGCGGGTCACGCATGAGCACGAAGGCCACACGCAAGCCGGGCGTCAGGCATTTCGACAGGGTGGAGATGTAGTACACCTGCTCCGGGGCCAAAGTGGCGATGGGCGGCGGCGGGGCATCGGCAAGAAGCCAGTAGGGATCGTCCTCGACGATGCGTAGCTTGCAGCGCTTGGCGATGCTGGCGATCTCCTTGCGCCGGCGTTCCGCCATGGTGATGGCGGTCGGGTTCTGCAATGTAGGATTGAGGTAGACCAGCCCAGGCTTGTGTTCGCGGCAGGCTTTCTCAAGCGCCTCGGGCAGCATGCCGTGCTTGTCCGCTGCCACCGCAATGATGCGCCGGCCGAATTGGGCCGCTGCGGTACGCAAGCCGGGATAGCTTGCGGGCTCTGCCAGGATCACATCGCCAGGCTCCGTCAGCGCAAGAATCAAGGCGGCGATCGCCGCTTGCGCCCCCGGACAGACAAGCACCTGCGCTGAATCCAGGGATCCAAACATCGGCGCCAGCCATTTGGCTCCCGCCTTGCGGTCGGAGTCGCTTCCCCCTCCCAGGTGGTAAGTCATCAGCAAGGCGCTATCTGTGCGCATCAATACTTGCGACAATCCCTGCTTCAACATGTCGTCGAAGTCCACGCCGTCCGGCGGTGGCGGGGTATTCATGCTCAGATCGAGGACAGAGGTCAACTCGACTTTTGGCGCCGCGACATAAGTGCCTCGAGCGCCGCGTCCCTCCAGCAGGTGGCGGCGTCTGGCTTCGTCGTATGCGCGCGTGATCGTCGTCAGGTCGACGTCCAACTGGGCAGCCAACTGGCGCTGCGGAGGCAGGCGGTCACCCGGTTTCAGGGATCCGTCCGCCAACGCTGCCTGCAAGGCATCCGCAATCTGCAAAAAACGGGGTCCGCCCTGCGCGGCCAATCGCGGCAACCAGATTGGCAATCTGTCATCTTGCATGGTTTTCAACGCCGACGTTTGGTCTCGATGTATGGAAATTGCTTTTAAGTAGTATGTGCCAGAACGTGCAGCACAATCATCCTTGTATGGCAGTGGCTGGCGTTTTCGCCTCTCCCGTCGGGGCGGTCGTGCAGTGTCAAGTCATAGGTTGGAAATTCTCAAAATGATCGATTGGATCCCCGTAGCCTTCGTTATCTTCAAGGTTGTCACGCTCAGCATCTGCATGTTCTTCGCCGTCAAATGGCATTACGACCAAGGCAAGAAGGGGAAGGACACGCGCGCGGTGCTGATCGCGGGCGGCAAGGTGGCTGGCATCTTCATGCTGACGCTGCTGGTCCTGGGGTTCGCCACCTTCACCCTTGCCAGGATGATAGGTTTGGACTTGAGCCTCCCATGATGGCAAAGCTCAGACCACGCAGCCACTCGCGGCGATAGCTTCGAATTCCGGCACTTCGTGGCAAGACTTGCCACCCGCGACCTTCACCGAGGTACTCAACGGGATGCCGTTCTTGACGGCCACCACTTCCGCCATGATGGAGAGCGCGATTTCAGCGGGCGTCTTGCTGCCTATGTACAGGCCTGCCGGTCCATGCAGGGCCTGCAATGCGGTGTCTGAGAGACCGAAGTGCTCTCGCAGCCGCTGGCGGCGCATCTCGGTGTTGCGGCGCGAGCCTATGGCGCCGACATAGAACGCGTCGGATTGCAATGCGTCTATGAGTGCCAGGTCGTCGAGTTTCGGGTCGTGCGTCAGGGCGACCACGGCGGTACGCGCATCCGGTTGCAGTCGCAGGATCATGTCATCGGGCATCTCCCGGCTCACCACCACGCCGGCCAGGCTCCAGCTGGCGCGCTGCTCCTCGCGTGGATCGCAGACTATCACTTCGAAGCCCAGGCCCAGCGCCATCTGGCACAGGTAGCGCGAGAGATCGCCGGCGCCGATCACGATGAGGCGGGCCTGCGGGCCCAGATAGGTGGTGAGGTGGTTGTCGTTCAGCTGGGGCAGGCCGTCGCGCCGGCCTGGGTGCAGAGCCACCTGGCCGGTGTGCAGGTTCAGCACCCGCTCGGTGCTGCGCCGCTGCTCGCAGGCCAGCAGCAGTTCATCGAGCCGGCTGTGCGCGGCCAGAGGCTCCAGCACCAGCTCCACCGTGCCGCCGCAAGGCAGACCGAAGCGCTGCGCCTCATCGGCGGAGATGCCGTAGCGCAGCACGCTGGGCGTGAGCGTGGCACAGGCGGCCTCCATGCCGCCTTGCCGGATGCGGTGGATCAGGTCGTCCTCGATGCAGCCGCCCGATACCGAGCCGACCGTCTCGCCCCGCCCGTTGATGGCCAGGAGCGAGCCGGGCGGCCGGGGTGATGAGCCCCAGGTGCGTGCCACAGTGACCAGCACCACGGATTGGCCGGCCACCTGCCAGCGCTGCGCGCTGCGCAGGACCAGTGTGTCGAGGTCTTCCATGGCGCTCAAGCCAGGTTGAAGGGCAACTGGCGCAGCCGCTTGCCGGTGAGCTGTGCGATGGCATTGGCGAACGCGGGCGCCAGCGGCGGCAGGCCGGGCTCGCCCATGCCGGTGGGGGCGTCGGCGCTGCGCACGATGTGCACGTCGAATTCCGGTGCGTCGGTGATGCGGGGCACGGCGAAGTCGCCGAAGTTGCTTTGCTGCACCTCGCCGTCCTTCAAGGTGATGGCGCCACCCGGCAGGCACATCGACAAGCCCATGATGGCCGCGCCCTGTACCTGGGCCTCGACGCTGCGCGGGTTGACGGCCAGGTTGCAGTGCACGCCGCCGGTGACCCGGTGCAGCACCGGCTGGCCTTCCTCGACGGAGGCTTCGACCACGTAGGCCACCACGGTATTGAAGGACTCATGCACCGCCACGCCCCAGGCGCGGCCGCTGCGCAGTTGCCGCTTGCCATAGCCGCTCTTGTCCACCGCCAGTTGCAGCGCGGCGCGGTGGCGTGCGTGCTTGCTGCCGAAGAGCTGCATGCGGTAGGCCACCGGGTCTTGCTGGGTCGTGCGGGCGATCTCGTCGATCAGGGTTTCCATCACGAAGGCGGTGTGGGTGGAGCCCACGCTGCGCCACCACAGCACCGGTACGTTGACTTCGGGGTGCTGCACGGTCAGGCGCATGGGCAGAGGGTAGGGGTCGCGCATGCCTTCCGTGGTCGTGCCGTCGATGCCGTCCTTGATCTGGAAGGGCTCGAAGAGGGAGCCCTTGGTGATCGACTGCCCCACGATGGCGTGGTCCCAGGCCAGCACCTTGCCTTGTGCATCGAAGCCTATGTGCGCGCGGTGCAGGTGCATGGGCCGGTAGTAGCCGCCCTTGATGTCGTCCTCGCGGCTCCAGAGCAGGCGCACCGGTGCGTCCAGTCCGGCAGTGCGCATGGACTTGGCGATATGGCAGGCCTCGGCGACGAAGTCGCTGTTGGGCGAGAAGCGTCGGCCGAAGCCGCCACCCGCCATCTGTACATGCAGCGCGACCTGTGCGGGCCTGATGCCCAGTACACGCGCCGCCGCGGCGGCATCCAGGCCGGCGCACTGGGAGCCCACCCACAGTTCGGCGCGGTCGCCGGACAGCTGGACGGTGCAGTTCAGCGGCTCCATGGGCGCATGGGCCAGATAGGGGAAGACGAATTCCGCTTCCAGCTGCCGGGGTGCCTGGGTCAGCGGCGCCATATCGGCGTCGAATTTGCGCGGCCCCGGCTTGGCGGCCAGTTCGCGGTACTGGACCAGTTGCTTCTCGCTATCCACCTTTTCCACGCTGGAGGTGTCCCATTGCAGCTGGAGCGCGTCGCGGCCCAGCTTGGCGGGCCAGTAGCCGTCGGCCACCACGGCCACGCCTTCGGCGCCACGGTCCAGCGGAACGCGCAGCACGGCCTTCACGCCCTTGATGGCACGCGCCGCGCTGTCGTCCACCGAGGTCAGGCGCGCACCAAACACCGGCGGGTGCGCGACCACGGCCGTGAGCTGGCCGGGGAGCTTCATGTCGATGCCGAAGTCCTGGCGCCCGCTGCTCTTGGCGCGCGCATCCAGGCGGGTGGTGGGCTGGCCGATGAGGCGGAAGTCCTTGGGGTTCTTCAGCGTGACTTTTTCGGGCACTGGCAAGGCCATGGCGGCTTCGGCCAGCTCGCCGTAGCCCAGCTTGCGCCCGCCCGGGCCCAGCACCGTGCCGGCCCGGGTGCGCAGCGTGGCTGCATCGACCTTCCAGCGCGCAGCGGCAGCGGACAGCAGCATGACCCGGGCGCGCGCGCCCAGCTCGCGGTACTGCGTGAAACTGTTCTTGATCGACTGGGAGCCGCCGGTGATGTGCATGCCGAACAGCGGATCGAAGTAGGCCGCGTCGTTGCTGCCGTTCTGGCTGCGGACCAGGCGCCAGTCGGCGTCGAGTTCCTCGGCCAGAATCATGGGCAGGCCGGTCTGCACGCCCTGGCCGAACTCCAGCCGGTTGATCGTCACCGTGACTTCG
>JAMNYN010000247.1 GCA_023622805.1 Pseudomonadota bacterium
GATCTTCAGGAAATTCCTGAAAACGTCAAGAGCGGTCTGGAGATTGTTCCTGTGCGCTGGGTGGATCAGGTGCTGAAGCTGGCTTTGGTGCGCATGCCCGAAGCTTTGTCCGAAGCGGAAGTGCCGGCTGTGGTGGCTGGTGACAAGGCTGCGACGCCCGCGGCCGCGGTGAAGCACTGAAATTTGAAAAAAATCCGTGCTGGTGAATTGTGGGGAAAAAAGTACGCTACAATTCATCCCATCGCAGCAACGAAACATTGTAGAATGTGAGGCTGCAGAGGAAATGCGGGAATAGCTCAGTTGGTAGAGCGATACCTTGCCAAGGTATAGGTCGACGGTTCGAACCCGTTTTCCCGCTCCAGGTTTTTGTCAGTCGCGTCAGCGGCTGGCGCAAATCTCGAGAGATGAAAGTTTTTTGAGGTTTTGCGGGAATAGCTCAGTTGGTAGAGCGATACCTTGCCAAGGTATAGGTCGACGGTTCGAACCCGTTTTCCCGCTCCAGTTTTTCAGTCGGTCGCTTCGGTGGCTGGCGAAATTCCGGAGAAATGAAAGTTTCGCCGGAATTTGCGGGAATAGCTCAGTTGGTAGAGCGATACCTTGCCAAGGTATAGGTCGAGAGTTCGAGCCTCTTTTCCCGCTCCAGGTTTTTGGCAGCTGATTCGTCAGCGATGTGAATTTTTTCGAGAGGCGAAAGCCTTTTGAGGATAAGCGG
Organism: Pseudomonadota bacterium; assembly: GCA_023622805.1. Classification (GTDB taxonomy): domain Bacteria; phylum Pseudomonadota; class Gammaproteobacteria; order Burkholderiales; family Burkholderiaceae_C; genus Comamonas; species Comamonas bellezanensis. Next base: position 713 of record JAMNYN010000247.1, read on the forward strand.
GAATAGCTCAGTTGGTAGAGCGATACCTTGCCAAGGTATAGGTCGAGAGTTCGAGCCTCTTTTCCCGCTCCAAGATAAAATGGGAAGCACATGCTTCCCATTTTTATAGTGAAAGTTTTGGCGCGATAGCAAAGCGGTTATGCCCCGGATTGCAAATCCGGTTAGACCAGTTCGACTCTGGTTCGCGCCTCCAAATTTCAAGCAACGAAGCCAGAATTCATCAGAATTCTGGCTTTTTTGCGTTCTGGCCGCAATCCTTCGCCTCATGGGCCGGCCCGGTCCAGGGCCAGCGGTGGCCCGGGTTGGCGCGACAATGGCAGCTTGGAAGCCGAAGTGAGACCAGCATGCGATACGAACTGACCGATCTGCGCCTTTTCATGGCGATTGCCCAGGCGAAGAACCTTTCGACGGGCGCTGCCGCGGTGCACATCACGCCGTCGTCGGCCAGTTATCGCCTGAAAAATCTGGAGCAGGCCCTGGGCACGCCCATGTTCGTGCGCAACGCCCGCGGCATGGAGCTGACGCCCGCTGGCGAGTCGGTGCTGGCGCACGTGCGCGAGCTGTTCGAAGGCGTGGAGCGCATGCATGAGGATGTGGGGCGCTTCACTCTGGGGCTCAAGGGCCATGTCCGGCTCACGGCCAACAGCAGTGCCTTGAACGGCTTCATCAATCCCAGCCTGGGGCGCTTTCTGGTGCTCAACCCCTACGTCGATGCCGACATCGAAGAGCGCCAGAGTGAAACCATTCCCGCAGCGGTACTGGCGCGTGAGGCCGATATCGGCATCTTCGCCGGGGCTACCGACGTGGCCGGCCTGGATGTATGTCGTTACGCGGTCGACCAGTTGGTCGTCGCCGTGCCCGCAGACCACCCTTTGGCCGGTGAAAGCGAAATCAAGTTCGGTGCGGTGCTCGATTTTGACTTTGTCTGCATGAGCCGCAGCAGCAGCAATTACCTGTTCTTGCGCGACATGGCGCAAAAGGCCGGACGCCAGGTGCGCGTGCGCCTGCACACCCACAGCTTTGAAGCCGTGCTGTCCTTTGTCGCCATGGGAGTGGGCGTGGCGCTGGTCCCGCGCAGCGTGATTGCCTCGCTGCCGGGGGCCGCCGGTATTGCGATGCTGGCGCTTGTCGAGCCCTGGGCCGTGCGGGAGCTGAATCTGGCCGTGCGCGCGGATGCGCGTCTGCCTACCTTCACCACGGCCTTCATGCAATTCCTGCTGGATGATCCGCGCGTGGCCGCAACGCGCGGCGCATAAGTTTTTGCCGTTCGCCCGAGCCCGTATGCAGGGCCGGGAGTGAGCCTCAGTTGGCGCTGTCCCACAGCGTTTCAAATCATCGAACAGCCTCTTCGAAACATTCGGATGGTGTCTGCCCCTGGGCGTTCATAGACTTGCCGCAAGGCTGCCGCGTGTCGCTGCAGCTGCTGCCTGACCCGGCAAGATCAAAAAAACGGAGACATCATGGGACATACTTTGGGCCGCAGTATCGCGGCGGGACGCTTTGCGCTGGCCGTCGGCATCACGGCGCTGGCTGCCGCCAATCCAGGTTTCGCGCAAGGCACGGCCTGGCCGAACAAGCCGGTGACTATCGTGGTGGCCTTCGCGCCCGGCGGCATGACGGATATCGTCAGCCGCAGCCTGGCCAAGGAGCTGACGCAGGAGTTCAAGCAGCCGTTCATCATCGAGAACCGCGCGGGCGCCGCCGGCCAGGTGGGCACGGAATACGTGGCCAAGCGCCCCAATGACGGCTACACCTTGCTGGTGGCGGCGACGGGCTACGTCATCGGACCGGTGACGCTCAAGAAGATCAACTATGACCCGCTGAAGGACTTCGAGCCCGTCGCCCTCCTGGCCAAGGCTCCGAACATGATCGTGGTCCATCCCAGCGTGCCCGCGAAAAACGTGCCGGAGTTCCTCAAATGGGCCAAGGCCCAGGACGGAGTGCCTTACGGTACGGCCGGTGCCGGCGGCTCCACGCATCTTGCGGGTGAGCTTTTCCGCCACCTGAGCGGCATCAAGATGACGCATGTCTCCTACCGCGGCGCGTCGCCAGCGACCAACGACGCCGTGGCCGGTCAGATTCCCGTGGCCATCCAGGACTCCATGAGCGTGTCGGCATTCATTGCCTCCGGCCAGCTGCGGCCCATCGCCGTGACCAGCGCCGAGCGCAGCAAGGTATTCCCCGATTTGCCCACGCTCAAGGAGTCGGGTTTCAAGGACTTCGACGTCTACACCTGGCTGGGCCTGTACGCGCCTGCGGGCACGCCCGCGGACATCGTGTCCCGGCTCAACCAGGCGTCCAACCGGGTCATGAATTCGCCGGAAATGACGGAGCGCCTGAAAGCCCAGTACAGCGAACCCGTGGGCGCATTGCCGCTTCCCGAAGTGCGCAAGTACGTGGAGCGTGAGCTCGTCAAATGGCGCGACCTGGTGAAGCTCACCGGCGTGAAAGTGGAGTGAACCGAATGCAAACCCTGACTGAACCGACAGCGCCCCTGGTGGGCGCGGACGCCCACTACTTCGGCCGGCTGGCCCGAGGCGTTTTCGAGATCCCGCGCTGCGACGACTGTGCGCGCCACCATTTTTATCCGCGCATCTGCTGCCCTTACTGCGGCTCGCAAGCGCTGACCTGGGTGGCGCCGACCGGGCGCGGCAGCGTGTACTCGACGACCATTGTGCGCAAGCCCGAAGGCGACTACACCGTCTGCCTCGTGGACCTGGAGGAGGGACCGCGGCTGATGAGCCGTGTCGTGGGCATTCCCGTGGAGGAAGTCCGCATCGGCATGGCGATCCAGGCCCGCATCGAGCAGATGCCCGAAGGCGCGCTGCTGGTGTTTGTGCCCAAGGGAGAAACAGCATGAGCGGCGGACAACGGGGCGCGATCGCCATTCTCGGTACCGGCCTGGCGGGCCTGGGCCATGCCGGCGGCCTGAGCGAGCAGGACATCATCGCCCAGGCGGCCTGCAAGGCCGTGGCGCAAAGCGGGCTTTTGATGCAGGACATCGACGGCATCATCACGTCCAGCCTGACGTCGCCCTGGTGGGTGATGCGCATGGCCGAGTATCTGGGCATACGGCCGCGCTTTTCCGACAGCACGATGTTTGGCGGCTCGTCCTTTATCGCCGACTTGAAGATGGCGGCGTTGGCGATAGCGGCCGGCGAGTGCGAGAACGTGCTGATCTGCTACGGCAGCACGCCGCGTTCCTCGCCCAGCAGCTCCAAGGTCAACCAGATGCGCGCAGCGCTCGATCCCCAGCCCTACGAGCATCCCTATAAGGCCTTCAATCCGGTGTCGAGCTATTCGCTGGCCGCGGCCCGCCACATGTACCAGTACGGCACCACGCGCCGCCAGTTGGCCGAAGTGGCGGTGGCCGCGCGCCAGTGGGCGCAGCTCAACCCGGATGCGTTTGCGCGCGGGCCGCTGTCGATCGACGACGTGCTGAACGCCAAGATGATCTCCGACCCGCTGACGGTGCGCGATTGCTGCCTGGTGACCGACGGCGCCGGGGCTTTTGTCGTGACTTCGGCCAAGCGCGCACGCGCGCTGCACAGCAAGCCGGTGTATGTGCTGGGCAGCGGACATGCGCACTGGCACCGGCAGATTTCCTGCATGCAAGACGTGACCGTGACCCCGGCCGTGGACTCGGGGCGCAAGGCCTTCGCCGAAGCCGGCCTCACCCCTGCCGACATCGACGTGGTCGAGCTCTACGACGCGTTCACCATCAACCCCATCCTGTTCCTGGAAGACCTGGGTTTTTGCCAAAAGGGCGAGGGCGGCGCGTTCATCGAAGGCGGGCGCATTGCCCCGGGCGGCAGCTTCCCCATGAACACCAACGGCGGCGGCCTGTCCTGCACGCACCCGGGCATGTACAGCATTTTCCTGATCATCGAAGCCGTGACCCAGCTGCGTGGCGAAGCCCAGGCGCGGCAGGTGGCCGACGCCGAAGTCGCATTGGTGCATGGCAATGGCGGCGTGCTGTCCAGCCAGGCCACGGCGATTCTCGCCACCTCGCTGTGACGCTTTTCAAAGACAGATTTTCGGAGACAAAGACATGAATACAGCCATTGACGGCGTGGCGGTTTCGCAGACCGTGCGCTACATGGAGCAGGGCGATGTGGCCGTGATTTTGCTGGCCAACCCGCCGGTCAACGGCCTGGGCGACACGGTGCGTCTGGGCATTGCCGAAGGCCTGGCCCGTGCGGCGGCGAGTGCGCAGGTCAAGGCCATCGTGCTGGCCGGGGCCGGCAAGGTGTTTTGCGGTGGCGCAGATATTCGCCAGTTCAACACGCCCGCTGCCACGGCACAGCCGACGCTGCGCCAGGTGATCCGGCAGATCGAGCTGTTGAGCAAGCCCGTGGTAGCCGCCATTCATGGCGTGGCCCTGGGCGGCGGTCTGGAGTTGGCGCTGGGCTGCCATTACCGCATCGTGACGGCCGAGGCGAGCCTGGGCCTGACCGAAGTCAACCTGGGCCTGGTGCCCGGCGGCGGCGGCACGCAGCGCCTGCCGCGCCTGATAGGCACGGCCGCAGCGCTGGAACTCATCCAGTCGGGCAGGCAGATGCGGGGCAGCAAGGCCGTGGCGCTGGGCGTGGCCGATGCCCTGATAGACGGAGAAGTCATCGCCGGCGGCATGGCGTTCGCGCGCCGCATGGCCGGGCAGACCGGTCCGCACCCGGTGATCGCGGCCAAGCCGCCGGCGGATGCCGCGGGCCTGGACTTTGCCGCGCAGCGGGCCGCGGTGAATCCCAGAGCGCGCAATGCGCTGGCCCAGGGCACGGCGATTGCCTGCGTGCAGGCGGCGACGCATTTGTCGTTGGAGGAAGGGCTGGACTTCGAGCGTTCGCTGTTCGACGAGCTGGTGGCTGGCCCCGAGTCGAAAGCGCTGCGCCACCTGTTCTTTGCCGAGCGCGAAGCCGCCAAGCTCCAGGGCCAGGCGGTGAAAACGCTGCCGCGCACGATTGCCAGCGTCGCCATTCTGGGCGCGGGCACCATGGGCGCGGGCATTGCGATGGCGTTTGCCAACGCCCGCATTCCTGTCGTGCTCTACGAGCGGGAGCAGGCCGCGCTGAACCGCGGCATGGAGCTGATTCGGCGCAACTATGCGGTCACGGTGTCCAAGGGCAGCCTGTCCGCGCAGCTGATGCAGGAGCGCCTGGGCCGGATTGTCCCGACGCTCGACGTCCACCGGCTGGCCGATGCCGATCTGGTGATCGAAGCCGTGTTCGAGGACATGGCGGTCAAGCAGGCCGTGTTCAAGCAGCTCGATGCCATTTGCAAGCCTGGCGCCATCCTGGCCACCAACACTTCGCGCCTGAGCATTGACGACATCGCGGCCGTGACCCACCGGCCGCAGGACGTGATCGGCCTGCATTTCTTCAGCCCGGCCAACGTCATGAAGCTGCTGGAAGTGGTGCGCGGCGATGCCACTTCGGACGAAGTGATCGCGAGCTGCATGAAGATGGCGCAGGGCATCGGCAAGATTCCAGTGCTGGTGCGCGTGTGCGAAGGCTTCGTCGGCAACCGCATGCTCACGGGCTACTGGCGCGAAGCCGGGTTCCTGCTGGAAGAGGGCGCTTCGCCGGCGCAGATCGATGCGGCCATGAAGCGCTTCGGTTTTGCGATGGGCCCCTTGACCATGGCCGATCTGGCCGGCATGGACATCAATTGGGCGACGCGCAAGCGCCTGGCGCCTACGCGCCCCGCGCATCTGCGCTACTCCAAGGTGGCGGACCGTATCTGCGAACTGGGCCGCTACGGGCAGAAAACCAGCGCCGGCTACTACCGCTACGATCCTGGCAGCCGCACGCCCATCGCCGATCCGGTGGTAGATGCGCTGATCGAACAGTGCGCAAGCGAGGCCGGCATTGTGCGCCGCGAAATCACCGATCAGGAGATCGTCGAGCGCTGTGTGTTGGCGCTGGTCAACGAAGGCGCGCGCATCATGGAGGAGGGCATTGCGCAGCGGGCTTCGGATGTGGACGTGGTCTATGCCAACGGCTACGGCT
>JAMNYN010000353.1 GCA_023622805.1 Pseudomonadota bacterium
ACTGTGGCAGGGACGTATCGGCTTCGGCGGCCAGGGCTGCCTGGGCCTGCTGCTGCTCGTACATGGCCTGGAAGTTGATTTCCGCCAGGTGCACGGGCGGGAAGCCGGCGCGGGTCACGATGTCGGCGACGTTGCCGCGCAGGTAGGGGTAAATGATTTGCGGGCAGGCGATGCCGATCACGGCGCCCATCTGGTCTTCCGGCAGATTGCGGATTTCGAAGATGCCGGCCTGCTTGGCTTCCACCAGGAACACGGTCTTGTCATTGATCTTGGTCTGCACTGTGGCGGTCACGGCGACTTCATAGACACCGTCGGCCACGGGCGTGGCTTCGACGCCCAACTGGATGTCCACGCTGGGCTGCTCTTGCTCGAGCAGGATGGCGGGGGAATTGGGCTGCTCCAGCGACAAATCCTTGAGGTAAACGCGCTGGATCTGGAATACGGGATTTTCTTGGTCGGCCATGGCGTCAGTCTTTCTCACTAAAAAACAAACCGGAATCAAAACAAAGCCCGCCCGGGAGACGCTCCCGCAGCGGGCACTTGGAGTGCATTATGCAGCCGCGGACAGGGCCACAAGCCGTGTCCGCGGTCGATCAGCCCGCCAGCAAGGGCAGCAGGCCGCCCTTGGCGTCAAGCGCCATCAAATCATCGCAACCACCCACATGGGTCTCACCGATGAAGATCTGGGGCACCGTACGGCGGCCCGTGGTCTGCATCATGTGGTCGCGCGCGGCGGCGTCAGTGTCGATGCGGATTTCCTCGATCTGTTCCACACCTTTGGACTTCAAAATCTGCTTGGCACGGGTGCAATAAGGGCAGACAGCGGTGGTGTACATCTTCACGGCTTGCATGGAGCGGTCTTTCTTGAAAATCAGTCAATACGGTCAGATGAAGGCAGTTCAGCCTTTTTCAACCGGCAGATTGGCTTCGCGCCAGGCCTTGAGGCCGCCCGCCAGGGCCTGGGCCTTGTCGTAGCCCAGCTTCTTGGCCATGGCTTCGGCGCGCACGGCGCGTGGGCCCTTGGCGCAAACCAGCACCAGCGGCAGGGCCTTGTTCTTCACCACGCTGGGCAAGCGCTCTTCCAACTGGCCCAGAGGGATATTCTTGGCGCCGTTCACATGGCCCAGGGCAAATTCCTCGGGTTCGCACACGTCGATCACCACGGCTTTTTCGCGGTTGATCAGTTGCACCGCGCCTGCGGGCGACAGCGTGCCGCCCATGCCGCCCTTGACCAGGGGCATCAGCAGCATGGAGCCGGCAACCAGTGCAAGCAAAATTAAATACCAGTTATCGATGATGAATTTCACGTCATTCCTTGGGTTGGCAAACCCGACAATTTTAGAATGGCAGGCTTTGACCTCCCGTCATCACCTGCTTTGTCGTTTTAAGGGACCCCATGTACAAGCTCGTTCTGATCCGCCACGGTGAATCCACCTGGAACCTGGAAAACCGCTTCACCGGCTGGACCGATGTGGATTTGACGCCCACGGGCGTGGAACAGGCCAAGAACGCCGGTCGCCTGCTCAAGGCCGAAGGCTATGACTTCGACCTGGCCTACACCAGCGTGCTCAAGCGCGCCACCCGCACGCTGTGGCATACCCTGGACGAAATGGACCGCACCTGGCTGCCCGTGGACCACAGCTGGCGCCTCAACGAACGCCACTACGGCGACCTGCAAGGCCTCAACAAGGCCGACATGGCCAAGCAGTACGGCGAAGCCCAGGTCCTGCAATGGCGCCGCAGCTACGACGTGCCGCCGCCAGCGCTGGCCCCCACCGACCCGCGCAGCGAGCGCGGCGACCTGCGCTATGCCAAGCTGCAGCCGGAACAGATCCCGCTGACCGAGTGCCTCAAGGACACGGTCGCCCGCGTTCTGCCGTTCTGGAACGAATCCATGGCGCCGGCCATCAAGTCCGGCAAGCGCGTCGTGGTCGCCGCCCACGGCAATTCCATCCGCGCGCTGATCAAGTACCTGGACAATATTTCGGACGACGCCATCGTCGGCGTGAATGTGCCCAACGGCATTCCGCTGGTCTATGAGCTCGACGCCGACCTCAAACCCCTGCGCCATTACTACCTGGGCGACGCCCAGGCAGCGGCCGCGGCGGCGGCTGCAGTGGCCTCGCAAGGCAAGGCCTGATACCGGACGTTGCACGCGGCGGCTGACAAGACGCCGCACATGACGGCACAATGGAGCACCCGGCGCGCAAGCGCCCGGTGTCCAGGAACCAGCTGCCCCGGTGAAACCGCGCGGGGCAGGCACCCACCGGGGTGTATATTGAAGCGGTAAAGGTGTTTTATGGGCCAAAAACTCAAAATTGCTGGATGGGTCTCCGTGGGCGTGCTCGCCGGCGCATTGACCACGGTATCCCTGCAAACCATGGCCCGTGGCGCCATGGCCCCCCTTCCCTTGGAAGAAATCCAGCAGCTCTCGGCGGTATTCGGTCTGATCAAGACCGACTACGTCGAACCTGTCGACGACAAGAAGCTCATCACCGACGCCATCTCCGGCATGGTGGCAAGCCTCGACCCCCATTCCCAGTATTTCGACCAGAAGTCCTTCAAGGAATTCAAGGAAGGTACTTCCGGACGGTTCGTTGGCGTAGGCATAGAGATCACGCAGGAAGACGGCCTGATCAAGATTGTCTCGCCCATTGAAGGCTCACCCGCCTTCCGCGCCGGCCTCAAGACCAACGACTTGATCACCAAGATCGACGACACGGCCGTGAAAGGCCTGTCGCTCAACGATGCGGTCAAACGCATGCGCGGCGAGCCCAATACCAAGGTCATGCTGACGATTCTGCGCAAGGACGAAAGCCGCAGCTTCCCGGTGACCATCACGCGCGAGGAAATCAAGACCCAGTCGGTCAAAGGCAAGATGATCGAGCCCGGCTATGCCTGGATTCGCCTGAGCCAGTTCCAGGAACGCACGGTCGACGACTTCGCGCGCAAGGTCGAGGAAATCTACGCCCAGGACCCCAAGCTCAAGGGCCTGGTGCTGGACCTGCGCAACGACCCGGGCGGCCTGCTGGATGCCGCCGTGGCCATCTCGGCAGCCTTCCTGCCCGAAGGCGCGACCGTGGTCTCGACCAACGGCCAGCTGGCCGAAAGCAAGGCCACCTACAAGGCCTTGCCCGAGTACTACCTGCGCCGCGGCCAGGGCGATCCCTTGCAGCGCCTGCCTGCCGCCTTGAAGAAGGTGCCCCTGGTGGTGCTGGTCAACGAAGGCTCGGCCTCGGCCAGCGAAATCGTCGCCGGCGCACTGCAAGACCACAAGCGCGCCACGCTGCTGGGCAGCCAGACCTTCGGCAAGGGCTCGGTGCAGACCGTGCGCCCCCTGGGTCCGGACACCGGCATCAAGCTGACGACGGCCCGCTACTACACGCCCAGCGGCAAATCCATCCAGGCCAAAGGCATCGTTCCCGATGTGATGGTCGATGAAACCGCCGAAGGCGACCTGTTCGCCGCCCTGCGCATGCGCGAATCCGACCTCGACAAGCACCTGGGCAGCGGCCAGGGCGATGAAAAGGCCGCCGAAGCCGCACGCGAAAAAGCCCGCGAGGAAGCCCGCAAGCGCCTGGAAATCGAGTCCAAGAAGCCCGCCGCGGATCGCAAGATGCCCGAATACGGCTCGACCGAAGACTTCCGCCTGCAGCAGGCACTGCGCCAGCTCAAGGGTGAAACCGTTCAGGTCAGCAAGACCCTGACCGAGCGCGAAATCGAGAAGAAGGAAGACTGACAGCGATCGCACTGCTCGCAGCCCATGCAACTGGCGCGCCCCAACTCAGGGACACCGAGCAAGGGCCGCCCCGCAGCGATGGTGTCGTCCCCCTCCACCGAAGGATGAGAGGGGGAAGCGGGGGCCGGCCATCCGGCAAAGCCGCTCAGGGGGTGCTTCATGTCCTCTCCGGCCGGGCCCCTGCCCGGCCTTTTTCATTGACCCGCTCTTTTCACACTGCCATGACCGATGACCAGCTTCTGCGCTACTCGCGCCACATCATGCTCGATGAGATCGGCATCGAAGGCCAGGAACGCATTCTTGCCGCCCATGCCGTGATCATCGGTGCCGGCGGCCTGGGCTCACCCGCCGCCCTGTACCTGGGCGCCGCGGGCGTGGGCCAGATCACCGTGATCGACGATGACACGGTGGACCTCACCAACCTCCAGCGCCAGATCGCCCACACCACCGAGCGCGTGGGCAGCCCCAAGGTGGAGTCCCTGCGTGCCGCCGTGCATGCCATCAACCCCAGCGTCCGCATCACGGCACTGCAGCAGCGCGCCGATGACACGCTGCTCGACCAACTGCTGCCGACAGCGAGCATCGTGCTCGACTGCTGCGACAACTACCGCACCCGCCACCTGGTCAATGCCGCCTGCGTACGCCACAAGAAACCGCTGGTGGCCGCGGCCGCCCTGCGCTTCGACGGGCAACTCATGGTCATCAACCCCGAAGATGCGCAAGCGCCTTGCTATGCCTGTGTGTTTGCGCCCGAGGCCGAGTTCGCGGAAGAACAGTGCGCCACCATGGGCGTATTCGCTCCCCTGGTCGGCACCATGGGCAGCCTGCAGGCCGCCGAAGCGCTCAAGTTGATCGCCGGCTTCGGCCAGGCGGCCACCGGAAAGCTGATGATGTTCGACAGCCGCCGCATGGACTGGTCTAGCATGCGGGTGCAAAAGAATGGCAGCTGCCCGGTCTGCAGCAAGGGCATGTAGGAAAGCGACTACTTTTGCCAGCCACTGACACTGGCAAAATGCCCGATGGGCGTCCATGCGAAGACTGGGCTGCCATGTCTGCCGCAATGCTCTCTAGGGGCTGCGACAGCCGCCCTCAACTTGGACACCACCGTGAAATTGCGTACGTATATTGTCGAAGACAATGCCACGATCAGAGAGAATTTGATTGCGGCCCTGGAGGAACTCGCCGAAGTCGAGTCGGTAGGGATCGCTGAAACAGAATTCGAAGGCACGGACTGGCTGACCCGTCACACCACGCAATGGGACATCGCCATCGTCGATCTGTTTTTGCGCCAAGGCAGCGGCCTGGGCGTGCTCGCGGCGTGCAGCCAACGCCTGCCGCACCAGAAAATCGTCGTGCTGAGCAACTACGCCACGCCCGATGTGCGCACGCGCTGTGCACAACTCGGGGTGGACGCAGTATTTGACAAATCCAACGAAATCGACGCGCTGGTGGACTATTGCATCGACTTCAGCGCCGAGCGCAACAGCACCAAACTCAATCGATCAGCCGGTTCTTGAGCGCGTAGTAGGTCAGGTCGCTGTTCGACGACAAGGCCATTTTTTCCATCAGCCGCGTGCGGTAGGTGCTCACGGTCTTGACGCTCAGCGACAAGGACTTGGCGATGTCACCCGCCGTCTCGCCGCGCGCGAGCTTGAGAAACACCTGGAATTCACGCTCCGACAGCTGCTCGTGGGCCGGCGCATCATCCTTGCGGTTGAGCTGCTGGGCCAACAGGTCGGCCACGGCCGGCGTCAGATAGCGCCGCCCCAGGGCGATGGTGCGAATCGCTTCGGCAATCTCCTGCGGCTCACACTCCTTGTTGAGGTAGCCGCTGGCGCCCTGGCGAATCAGATTGATCGCGTAATGCTCTTCCGGGTAGCCGCTGAGTATCAGAATACCCATTTCCGGCGCTTTCGCGCGCAGCATGGCCAACGCATCCAGACCGCTTTGGCCGGGCATGGACAAGTCCATGAGCAGCACATCGATTTCCTGCTCGCGCACCAGGTCAATCGCCTCGCGGCCGTTCGACGCCTCCCCCACAACACGCAAATCCACGTGTTCCGACAAGAACTGACGCAGTCCTGAACGGACGATCGCGTGGTCGTCCACAATGCCTATCTTGATCATTGAAGTCTTTCTCCCCTAAGCGGGCGACTGCCCTTCAGTTACCATGAGCAAACGCTTAATCATAATACGTCGCCGATAGTTGAAATTTATCAACATGGCTTGATTATGCAGAATAACTCGCTGAAACTCCTCAGCAGGAGGAATTTCATGCGCTGGTCCCAATTACGCAGGCTCGCCATCAGCCTGCCGCTTGCCATCCTGGCTGCCGTTCTGCTCGTGGGCATCAACGAAGCTGGCTACAAGCGTTCACGCGATGCTCTGGATGATTTGTCACACATCCACAACGCCCGCACATCCATCAGCTTGCTGCTGCAGCACATGCTGGATGCCGAAACCGGTTTGCGCGGCTATCTGCTCACCAATGACGAGCGCTACCTTGAACCCTACGAGAAAGCCGTAGCTTCTGTCAACGGCAACATGGACAGCCTGCGCGATATTTTCATGAGCTCGCCGCAGGATCTGGACACCGTCACCCCCCTTTCGCGCCAGGTCGCGCGCAAGCTCTCGGAAATGGAATTGAGCCTGCGCCTGTACCGCCAGGGCAACGAGGAAGCCTGGCGCTTCGTGATGTTCACCGACCTGGGCAAGGAGAACATGGATGCCATCCGTGCCTACAGCCGCACCTTGATGGAAAGCAGCGCCGAGCGCAGCCGCAAAAGCCAGTCCGACATCGAGCAGTCACTGTTGCTTTCACGCATCGGTATCGCCACGGTCACCGTCATCGGCCTGCTGGCGTTCTACATGTACCTGCGCCAGGCCCACACCCTGCAGGCATCGCATGAACGCGAACAGGAACTGCAGCGAGACGAGCGCAAGCGCCTGGAAGAGCTGGTGCGC
>JAMNYN010000292.1 GCA_023622805.1 Pseudomonadota bacterium
TTATCCACAAAAGACCTGAATTGTCTCAAGCCCAAGCATCGCGACGCGCCACCAGGCGGCCGGCTTCGATGGCTTCGATGAAGGACTGGCACATCGGTCGAGCCGCTCGGCGTCCTTCGCGTTCTTCCATGAGCATGCCCGAGGCGTCCACCGTGACCAGCAGCTTGGCATCGCGGCTCTGGAAAGTGCGGCCGGCAAAGGCTGCCGTTTTTTCCTGCAAATAGGATTTCTGCTGCTGCTCCAAGGCACCGCTGGCGGCTTCCTGGGCGCGTTGACCAAAGTCCCTGTCTGAACTCAGCAGCGCCCGGATGTAGGCGTAGAGTTCGCGGCCTTGCAAGGGCTCCAGATATTGCTTGGTGGCGCTGACCACATCCGACAGGCGCTGCTTGGCCTGTTTGGCCAGCTTCATCAACTGCAGGACGCCCGTGCCCTGCATGCCCTGGTTGTGCACCAACCACGCCAGATCGGCGGGCAGTTTGAGCTTGCCCAAGGTCACGAATTGCGCGCGGCTGTCTGTCGCGGCGGCGGGCGCAGGCGTGTCGGTCTGCGCAGCTGGGCGCTGCCCGGGCGTGACCACGGGAGCTTTGCCCGCATGGCTGCTGTCGGTCAACAGCAACGCGTGCAGCAGTTTGAGGGTGGGGACGAGCGGCGAGCTGGAGCCGCGCAGGCCGGCGCGTGCCGTCTGGATTCGTTCGACCAGGCCGCGTTCTTCCAGCCACTTGACCACGCGGTGCACGGTTTCCACCGACTTGCCCGACTCCTTGGCCAGCGTTCCACGGCTGGCAACGATGGGCGAATTCAGCCGAATCAGGTTGATTTTCTTGATTATGCGAAAAATTACCCGGAGGTAGCCGTCCGGCATGTCGCGGAAAAGAGGGGACTCATCGAGGGCTGAGCAGGCGCGCGCAATCATCGAAGGGTAAACAGTAGGGGCGAGTTTTTCCATCGCGGTCTCCAAAGGACACGAAAATCCCTTGACGACTTCTTCTCGTTTCCCTTACTATTCGCTCATTCGGGAGCTTTTGACCGATTTCCGTCGGATCAAGGGATTTTGGGAAGAATCGTCAAGATTCACAAGGAACCCTCAAAGTTAGCGCTTTGAGGGTTTTTTGTTGTCTGAACGAAAGTGGGTGGACTTAAGTCATGGCTGGTCTCCAGTTTTCAGGCCCCAGACGCACCGAACCCCGCTCTGGGCGGGGTTCGTGTGCTGGTGTTTATGCGTATAAACACGGTGTGGAGGCCGTCGCTGCCCCGGCGGAGGGGCTGAGCGCTGCCCCCGTTTATACGTATAAACAGCAGGCACCGAGCGCGCCATCCACAGGCTGGAGAGGACGGTCGTCGGTTGATGCGTAGAAACCGTATCTGACAGACGCTTGGCATGGGCCTGCTGCCGGCGGGCAGCCATCAGCAGGCAAAAGCGCGTCTGTTTATACGTATAAACGCTGGTCGCGCGCTGCAGCAGCCCGAGATCAGCCGCCGCCAGGCATGGGGCGTGGAGTTTATGCGTATAAACAGTGAACGAGGAGCGTTGCCGGACGGCCCACCCAGCGAATACTGCCCGCTGGCGCGCATCAACGCCCAAAGCAGACAAAGCTTGTCTGCTGGCTGGCGCCTGGCGAACTGCCAGGGCTTGATGCGTATCCGGGGATTCAGTCATTGCGCACCGGCTTGTCGGCATCCTGTGGCGGTTCAGGTTCTACCGGCAACACGACCGCCACGGTATCGAGCAGACTTTCCAATGCCGTGGCAAACGCCAGGCGCTTGTCATCCGGCACGGCGATGGACATTTCAAAAATATCACCGCGCTGCTTGTAGTAGCCGTTGGAGTACTTGATCTGCTTGGACGGACTGGTGCTCTTGGAGCCCGAGGGGTTCAACAGCGCCTGCACCTGGTTGGAAAGCCAGCGCAGCGGCTGATCTTCGGCGGCGAATTTGTGGGCCAACGACACCGCTCGACGCTGACCGCATTTCTCATGCACTTTCAGCAGCTGGTAGGCAGAGTTGGCGCCAAACTTGTCAGGGTACTGACGAACCAGTTCCAGCACATCTTCGGGCAGCTTGGCGTAGGCCCGATAAAAACTCATCAAGGTCTTGGAGAGCTTTGCCCGTCGGGAGATCTCGGCCGCGGACTCTCCGGCGATGATCAACTTTTCATAGAACATGGCGCGATCGAAGTCGCAATGTTGCTGACGGCATTCGTTTTGCTCGTAGCCGAACCATGCCGCGGCTTCCAGGCTCAGGTCGTAGTGGATCTCCGCCAGCAGCGAGTCCAGCACCTTGTGCTCACGGCATGCCTGCACCCGTGTCCAGCCGTCGCAGATGATGAAACGGCCGGAAGCATTGGGATTGGGAATGACGTGAATAGGATCATGCTGGCCCTGGGTGCGCAGGTTCTCCGCACGTTGCAGGATCATCTCGGCCGTATAGACTTCGCGGGGCGCCAGCGGATTGGCATCAATCAGATGAATGCTGATTTGCTGCAGCTGGCGATTCGATCCCTGGGCATGAGTCACCTGTGCGTGCTGCATGTCCGCATCGTTTGCGGGCATGCCCGTCGAAGCGGATTTTACCTGAGGCATGTCGGGCAAGGCATGCAGGGGGATGGTCGGAACGACGGACCCGCTTTTGATCAGGCCCGAAAGCTTTGGAGGCGGTTTTGCCATGGTTATTCTCCGGCCGGCATGCCTGGCATGGTGATTCGGTAGCTGCGAATCAAGCTCTTGGCCACGTCATAAATGGCGGCGGCACCCACGGAGCTGGGTTCGACTTCAACCAAAGGCGCGGTTTCACGTGCATTGGGATTCAACTGCCGCGCAAACCCGGAAAACTGCGGAATGATGGAATCATTCAGCATGGAGCCGTACTTGGAGTAGAGAAAGCCCATGCTTTCGCGCACGTGCTTGAGGCTGGGGTGGTATTTGTTGATGACCACTTCCATGCCGACTTCGGCGCCGGTCACGGACTGGATTTCCGCCAGATTCGAGGCCAGGGAGTCCAGCGCTCGCAAGCAACTGCCTTCAGGCTCGACGATGGTCAAGACCTTGCCCGAAACTTTAGCGGCAAAAGAAAATGCGAGTCCTATGGGCGTCGTGCCTGGTGCCGTATCGACAACGATGACGTCATAGTTGCTGGACAGAAACGCGCTGTTCCGGTTCAGAAACAACTGCGCCCTGGCATGGCTGGCCATGACGGCGACCAGGCTGGCATCGGTTTCGGCCAGCGTGATGTCCGCGGGAATCAGGTCGAGGAAGCCACCTTCATAGATATGCTTGATGGCCGAAGGCAACTCTGCATCGGGCTCTTTTTCGGCCTTGCGCAGGAAGTGGCCTATGTGGCGGATGTCGGTTTCATAACCCGTGGTGTCGACGCCCAGCAGATTGGATGCCGAAGCCTGGGGATCGGCATCGATGACCAGCACCCGAAAACCCATCATGGCCAGGGACGAAGCCACGTTGACGGAAACGCTGGTCTTGCCGACGCCGCCTTTGGTCATGCGGGTCACGATGACCGGCGGCAGATTGGCCGAGCCCAAAGGCAAGGCATCGGACGTGGGCACCGCCATGCCGGCGGCACGGTAACGTGCGGCCCGCATGTCGGCGGGCGTGTATTTCATATGGTGCTGGCCAGCGGGCTTTTCGCGACCGACCAACTCCTGCAGTTTTTTTGCGGAAACATCCAATCCCGACAGCACGGTCGCAACAGATGTTTTGAATTGAATCGCTCTAGCCATGGCTTTAACCAACATATCTCATGTTTGAGGACGCAAGCATAAGGCCGAAGAGCAAGGTTGACAAGTTTTTTCTGTACTTGCCTTAAAAAACTATGAATCTGCGACCACTGTGTGGAAGCTTTTCTTTTGAATGTAGAGCAAGCATGTGCCCCGCGCATGCCAGACAAAAACCTGTACGACTGAGGATTACGTTCTTTGCTGCTGATCCGCATGCATGGCCCAACTCAGATGCATTGCTTCAGATGGCGAGCTCCGCTGTTGTCCATGGCGCCATGCCATGACCCAGAAACCGATCACATATGAGCACCATCCGCCGGGCGGCTGACTGTGCTGCATTGCGCGGGAGCGCCTGAATTGTGCATGTGCGGAGCAGGCCAGCGCATGCGAATGCGAATGCCGCAGCAATGGCAAGGAGGTGCCCATCGCATGGGCGCTGGAGAAGTCCTCTGTATGTGGCTTACATGAGGGGTTGGTTTTTTAGCTGCTAAAGAAATGAAGTGATTTATAAATCATGTAAGCTGGATTCATTAAGTGAGTAAGGTTGCCGCTGGCTTGTAGTGCTACTCCCGTAGGTACTGTTCTATCACTTGCTGTTTGCAGTCCATCCAGGCTCCCTCCTGGGCTGCACAGAGACTTGGGCCGCGTGCCATGCAGCGACGCTGAGCGTTCAATAGCCCCTCCGCATCGCCCTGCACCACCCTGCTGACCCACGGCTTGGGCCCAAGGGGCAGGCCGGTGGGTCAAGGCCCGAAGCGGCGGGACACCAGGAACCATGCGCAGGCCAGCGGCCCGCCCTATCGCGCAGCAGCACCGCGGCCAGTCACGCTGTCCAGGGTTCGCTGCCCTTGTCATCCGGTCGGTGCCAGACCTCGGCCATCAGTGGTCCAGCAGCGGGGACAGGTCGGCGACGTCGAAGCCGTGGCCCGTGGTGCGGGCGATTTCATGCAGCTCGCCGAGCAGTTGCGCACGGTCCTGCTGGCGTGCCCAATGCACCGGGCCACCCACCCAGCGCGGAAAGCCATAGCCCAGTGCCAGCACCACGTCGATGTCCGAAGCGCGTGTGGCCACGCCTTCATGCATCAGCCTGGCCGCCTCGTTGACCATGGCCAGCATGGCGCGGCGCTGGATCTCCTCGGCACTCAGTGTGCGGCGCTCTATGCCGCGCTTTCTCGAGGCCTGTTCCACGATGGCGCGCACCTGGGTATCGCTCACGCGCTGTGCCAACTTGCCATTGGTGTAGTGGTAATAGCCGGAGCCGGTCTTGCGCCCGTAGCGGCCAAGCTCGCACAGCCGGTCCAACACCTCGACATAGCGCACGCGTGGATCGCGTGCCGCCGCCTGCGATTTGCGCATGGCCCAGGGAATGTCCAACCCCGCGAGATCGCCGACGGAAAATGGGCCCATGGCAAAACCGAAAGCCTCCAGCGCCGCATCCACCTCCTCCGGCCAGGCCCCGTCTTCGAGCATCAGTTCGCACTGCTGGCGGTAGACGTTGAAGACACGGTTGCCGATGAAGCCAAAGGCGTTGCCGCACAGCACGGGGGATTTCTTCAACCGCTTGCCCAGCGCCATGCCGGTGGCCAGCACGTCGGCGGCCGTGTTCGCACCCTTCACCACTTCCAGCAGCTTCATCACATGGGCCGGACTGAAGAAGTGCAGGCCCAGCACATCGGCGGGTCGCGAAGTGGCTTGCGCGATGGCGTCCACATCCAGGTAGGACGTATTGGTGGCCAGGATCGCCCCAGGCCTGGCGTGCTGGTCTATCTCCCGGAACACCGCCTGCTTGACGCCCAGCTCCTCGAAAACGGCTTCAATGACCAGGTCCGCGGGTGCGATCCCGCTCCAATCCAGCGTCTCCTTCAGGCCGCCCAGCATGCGCTGCGCATGGCTCTGGGACGCCTTGCCGGCGGCCACCCGCTCGGCGTAGTGGCTGCGGATGCGCTCCATGCCGCGCGACAAGGCCGCCTGGTCGCGCTCGAGCAAAATGACCGCCAGATCCGCTTCCAGCAGGCTGATGGCAATGCCCGTGCCCATGGTGCCGGCCCCCACCACCGCCACGGTCTGCACCGCGCGCGGCGCCACACCCACCAGTTGCGCCACCTTGAGCGACTCGCGCTCGGCAAAGAACTGGTGGCGCAGCCCCTGCGCATCCGGGCTCAGGCGCAGTTCCTGGAAGTAGCGACGCTCGGCCTCCAGTCCTTCACGCTTGGGCAGGCGCGCTGCATTCTTGATGGATTCGATCGCCGCCACAACGGCGGGCCGGCCTTTGCCGCTACGCATGGCCGCCTGTTCGGCCGCCTGCACGCTCGCTGCGTCTTCCTCGGGCAAGCCAGCGTCCAGCAGATCGCGCTTGCGGCCTGGCAGGCTGCGGGCCAAGGCGATCGCACGCTCGCGCAGCCCCTCGTGCACCACTTCGTCGACCAGCCCCCATTGCAAGGCCTGTTCGGCCGAGAAGCGCTGGCCGCTGCAGATCAGCTGCATGGCGCGCGCCAATCCCACGACACGCGCCAGGCGCTGCGTTCCGCCCGCCGCCGGCAGAATGCCCAGCGTGACTTCGGGCAGACCGACCTGCGTGCCGGCCAGGGCAATGCGCGCATCGCAGCCCAGCGCGAGTTCGAAGCCTCCGCCCAGGGCCACGCCATGCAACGCAGCGACGATGGGCTTGGAGCATTGGGTGAAACCGTCGATCACCTGCCACAGCAGGGGCGGGCGCGAAG
Source organism: Pseudomonadota bacterium (assembly GCA_023622805.1). Classification (GTDB taxonomy): domain Bacteria; phylum Pseudomonadota; class Gammaproteobacteria; order Burkholderiales; family Burkholderiaceae_C; genus Comamonas; species Comamonas bellezanensis. The sequence continues at coordinate 6,448 of JAMNYN010000292.1, forward strand.
TGGCTTCGCCGAATTCACGGATGTCTGCCCCGGCCACGAAGCTGTTGCCGCTGCCGATGAGCACGCCCGCAACCAGGCTGCCATCGGCGCCCAGCTGCTCAACGGCTTCGACCAGGGCCGCGCGTACGGCATGCGCGGCGGCATTCACCGGGGGATTGGCGATCTCGATCACCAATACATCGCCCACGCGCTTGGTGTGCACGGGACACTTGATTTCTTCAGTCATTCAACACC
>JAMNYN010000191.1 GCA_023622805.1 Pseudomonadota bacterium
TATTTCGCATCAGACGCCATAGAGACCACAATGTTTTGACGTCAGCTATTGGATCAATTCCCGTTCGATTCAAGGGGATTTCGTGGACAATCACGCCGGCATCCTGGAGGCGCTGGCGGATAGGAGAATCATTGGGAATATCTGGGGCTGCTACATGCACCTGCAGGCCGTGCGCTTGCAGTGCTGCAATCAAGGGGCCTCGGAAGTTGATTAGCGACTCGGCTAGACCGCCAATAAGTAAAAATTTCATTGCTTGCTCCATGGGCTGGCATCGGTGATTCAAGATGATCTTGAAAAATAATGCGTACCATAATTAGTGGTGTCGGTTAACTCTGGTATTCAATTTTGAATAGATGTTAATTTACGAATGGTTTAAGGCGCGGGGTTTGAATAATTAAAATTCTTTGGCTTGTAGAAACTTCGGATCCTGAGTGGAGCGTGTTTTAGTACTTGCTGTGGGAATTTAATTATTCGGGTTGCCCATGTGGCTCAGCAGAATTTTTTCGGTTCTGCCGCTGAAGCGAGGTGTATTTTTTCTCAGGCGTCTGCCGACGTTCACGTACGTGACCCTGTCGTTGGTGTTTAGGCGGAGGAGTGTGCTCCGCCGCTGCTAGATCTCCAGTGCCTGGCAGCTCACGTCAAACCGTTGGATCACGGTGTTTTCTGGTGAAGTGGTCAGTGAGATGGCAGGCATATTTTGTGAGTAGTTTGATGCTATTCATTGGTAATGGTCGCCTCAGGCCCCATGCTCCTGTGTTCGCTTTGCTGAATGTAGATGTGCGTAAGCGATAATGTGTTGGCATGGTCTAAGGATACAAGCAGGTAGCCCTAGGGCCATTTTTTGGAAAAATCCCGCTGCTTGCATGGCCTTATGTGCCGATAAAGGGGATGTTGGCGATGCCAGTCAGGTGTTAGATTTCTTCTTGATTATTTGCAACCATTGATGTTGCAGGGGGTAATATTATTCCCCGTTTTGTATGCCAGGAGAAATTTTCCCGCCGTGTTCCGGAGGGCACTTTATGAAAGAGCATTAATTCTGCTCTGCCAGCCATGCCTGAAACATCAGCACATTCCACAACTGAGCTTGCCAATTGCGCTGTCCGCTCAGGTGCTCGGCCCACTTCTTTCGAATGGGTGCGGGGTTGAAATAGCCCTCGCGTTTCAAGCGCGACTCGCTCAGCAAGTCTTCTGCCCAGGGACGTAGAGGGCCGCGCAGCCAACTGTCTATTGGAACTCCAAAACCCATCTTTGGACGCTCTATCAGTTCTTTTGGCACGTGGCGATACAGCACTTGGCGCAAAAGCCATTTGCCGACACCAGCGTGCAGCTTCATGGCTTGGGGCACCCGCCAGGCAAATTCGACCACCCGGTGGTCCAGAAATGGTACGCGTGTTTCCAGCGACATACCCATGGCCGCGCGATCCACTTTCGCCAGAATATCTCCCGGCAAGTAGGTGATGGCATCAAGTGCCATCATGCGTTGCACACTATCCAAACCAGTCAGCGGCAAAGGGGCGCCGCGCAAGGCGGTCAAGGGCTCGCGACCGCCTATCACCAGGCCATCAGGTTCCCAATGGGTCACCAGTTTCAGATAGAGCTCATCCACCTGCTGCGCCGACAGGAGTGCGGCCCCTTTGTGCAACTTGTCTCCCATATTGGCGTGGCGCAAGCTGCCTGGCAGCAGGAACTGCACGGGTGCCAGCAACTTGTTCCAAGCCTCGGGCGGCAAAGCCCGGATGGCCGCCGCCGCAGGCCCGCGCAAGCCGCGCGGAATGCGCTCTGTCTTGGCCCACAAATCTCTGGTCAGCGTGTAACGGCTGTAGCCGCAAAACAGCTCATCCCCCGCATCGCCCGAGAGAGCTACCGTTACCTTTTGCTTCGCGAGTTGGCTCACCAGGAAAGTGGGGATCTGCGACGAATCAGCGAACGGCTCGCAATACAGCCCCGGCAGCTTGGGGATCACATCCAGCGCTTGCTCCGGGGTGACGTACAGCTCGGTATGATCCGTCCGCAGATGCTTTGCCACCGCCTTGGCGTGCACGGCCTCGTTGTATCCTTCCTCATGAAAACCAATGGAGAAAGTCTTCACGGGTTGGCTGGACTGCGCTTGCATTAGAGCCACCACCGTGGACGAATCAATCCCGCCTGACAGGAACGCTCCCAGCGGCACGTCGGACAGCATTTGCTGGCGCACGGCGGACTTGAGCAACGTCTCCAACTCGTCCGTGATTTGCTCGCTGCTGCCTGTGAGCGGATTGGCTACGCCGGCCTGAGCCATCTCGGGCAGAGACCAGAACTCTTCCAGCACTGGCTCGTGTTGGCGCATGGATACCGTCAGCAGATGCCCTGGCAGCAGCTTGTAAATACCTTGATAAATGGAATGCGGCGCGTTGATGTAATTGTGCCGCATGAGCAGGCACAGCGCGTCGCGGTCAATCTGGGCCGCAAAAATTGGATGTTGTTTCAGCGCCTTCAGCTCGGAGCCAAACAAAAAGCTAGCGTGTTCCCCTTGACCCTGCCAGCCGTAATACAAGGGCTTTTCGCCCAGGCGGTCGCGCCCGAGGGTCAGCAGTTGGTCCTTTTTGTCCCATAGCGCAAACGCAAACATGCCTATGCAGCGCTGCAATGTGGCCCGCACGCCCCAAGCCAAAAATCCGGCCAGCAGGGTCTCTGTATCGGAATGGCCGCGCCATGTGGGGGCGTGGCCAGCGGCTTGCAATTCGAGCCGCAGGTCCAGGTGGTTGTATATCTCGCCATTGAAGGCGATGACATAGCGACCCGCATGGCAAGCCATGGGCTGATGCCCGGCAGGCGACAAATCCAGAATGGACAGGCGACGATGCGCCAGACCGATGGCCGAATCGCCCGCCGCTTCGTGCCACACACCGCTATCGTCAGGCCCGCGCGTTATCAAGGTATCGGCCATACGCTGCAGCAAGGCTGTTGCAGATGGTCCATCACCATAGGGCTTGCCACCCAAAAAACCCGTAAAACCGCACATGTTGAAATCCCTCTATTTATTCTTCTGCCGCCACACGCTCGTAAAACGCTTGGTAAAGCCCAGCCACATGGCCAATTTCATACTCGACTTGCACCCGTGTGCGCGCTTGCTGGCCCATACCGGCTCGTTGCGCGGAAGGTAATCCCAGTACTTCTTGCAACTGCTGCGCCAGCGCCGCCATATCACCAATCGCTACAACACGGCCAGTGTTGCCTACGATCTCGGCTGAATCGCCCGCATCCGTAACCACGCAGGGCAAGCCGCAGGCCATGGCTTCGCCCAACACATTAGGGAAAGCCTCGCCATGCGAGGGCGAAGCCAGCACATCAAAAGCAGCCATCAGGCGGGGCACATCGTCTCGCCGACCCAGCAGGTGCATGTGCGCTTGCAAGCCCGGGTGCGCAGCGATGGCGGCCTGGAGCGCAGCATTGCCAGCATCCACCCCAGTACCGGCCAGCACAAAATGTACCTGGGGCAACTGCGCCAGCAACTGCGCTGCTGCCTGTACAAAACCGAGATGGTTTTTTTGCGCATCAAACCGCGCGACCACACCCACCAGCGGTACGTCAGGCGGCAGGCCCAGTTCGGCACGCAGGCTGGCGCGTGCAGTGACATCGGGAGCAAAGCGGCCTAGGTCAAACCCATTGGGGATGACATGAATCTTTTCATCCACATAGCCCACGGCCGCGTGGACTTCTTTAGCACGGTGCGAGCACGACAAGATTTGCACCGGCAGCCAAGTCGACAGCCGTGCGCACAGCCCAACCACCGCCAGCGTGCTTCGCTTGTTCTCGGTCTTGGACAAATTACTGTGGCGTATGCCCCAAATGACTCGCCGGCAGCCAGCCAAACGTGCCGCCAGGCCGCCTAGTAAATCAGAGTGGTACATCCAAGTGTGTACCAGAGCGGGCTGCAACTGCCGCAGCAGACGAGCCAGGCGCAACACCATCAAGGGGTTGGGCAGGCCTCGGCGCATGTCCAGCGTATGAACCGGTATCCCCAGTGCCTCGATGCGCGGGCCGATTTCTCCCTTGCTCATCAAGGAAATGACGGTTGGCTCAAAACGGTTGCGGTCGATATTTTGCAGCAGCTTGTGCAACATCATTTCGGCTCCGCCGGTGGCAAGGCCGGTGATGATAAAGGCGACCTTCATACACTCACCTCATTTTCTTCAAGCATCACAGTCTTGAGATCAGCTTTCGAAGGCATTCCCAAAAGATGCAAATATGCATCCACTGCTCGCTCCTGCTCAAAATCGGCCGCTCTATGGCGTACGTCGGGCCGTTGTTCTTCTGGAATATCGAGTGTCGCGGCCATGGCCACAGCCAGTGCATCCACATCACCTACTGGAACCAGTTTCCCCCAGCGTCCACCCTCCAATATTTCATCCGGCCCACTCAGGCAGTTGGTACTGACAACGGGCGTGCCGCACGCCATGGCCTCGATCAGTGCGCCCGGCAGTCCCTCGCGCCGCGAAGACAGCACAAACAGACTGCTGCGCGACAGCCATGCATAAGGGTTGGGTACAAAGCCGGGCATTTGCACGGTGTCGGTACCCAAGTTCAACTGGCGCAGCAAACTCTCGAGCTCGGGGCGCAGCTCTCCCTCACCCAGAATGACCAGGCGCGCAGCCCGGTGCTGGCGCAGTTGCGCAAAGGCGCGAATGAGCACGGGAAAATCCTTGGCCTCGTTCATGCGCCCTATGGCCAGCAATACCGGTGGCTGTCCCGGTTCAAACCAAGGGTGTGCCAACGGCTCTACGGCTTGTTGCTCTATGCGCGACAGGTCAAAAGGGTTGTAAATGGTTTGCACTTTTAGCAAGGGCAGGCGCGCAAAGGTCGCCAAATCTTTAGATGCCGCTTGCGAAACAGTGCAAATGCCATCAGCCCCCGGGTAGAGCAGACGGATCAGCTTGTAATTCACATGTGCAACTGCGCCTTTGGCAATTGCATGCTCGCCGCTGATCAATCCGCGCTCAGACACCACCGCCCGAACAGGCACTCCGGCGAGTTTGCGCGCTAGCAGGGCGATGACATTTGCATGTCCCATGGCCGAGAGCATGGCCTGCGGCCGCTCTCGCCGCAAGTAACGAATTAGGGGCCAAAGCGCCTTACTGACGCGCTCAGCCTTGAGATCGATCACTGTCACCGCAGGCGAGACATCTCTAAGGTAGGGACCCTGAGCCGTGGCCAACACCAAGTCGACTTTGAAGCCGCGTGCGGCGATGGCATTGGCCAAGGTGACCATGATGCGTTCGGCACCGCCACCACGCAAAGAGGGAATGAAAATGGCAATTGAACTCATAATTTGGAAAAACTGACCTGCAGAAAATCAAGTTCCTTGATTGCATGCTGCTTTGTATGTCCATTTGCCACAATGCTCAAACCGGTATTGGTCCAGTGATTAGCTGGACTCGATTTGCACCGTGCGGTGCAAGCGGAGTGCATGGGATGGATAAGGATTATAAAATTCATTGAGGCGCTCAACTCTTTCCAAGCAACGGGCGCCTGATAAAAATAAAAACTAACGCTGTATTCAGCGCGTACATCAAGACGGTGGATAAAACAAGTCCGTAAAGGCCTAGCAGCGGTACCAATAGAAATGCCAAGGGCAATTTACACAGCAGGTTGATGGCGCCGCTCAACGCAATAAGTTTGTATCGATGTTGTGCCGCCAGTGCAGACACCAGCACCAGCGCTGGGAAATAAAATATCACCTGAAACAAGGAGTAGCGAAGTACGCTGCTCACGGCCTGTGTGTCAGATGCGGTGAACGCACCACGTTCAAACAAAATACGCACCATCCAAGGCGCTAATGTCCAGCTCACCAGCAACACAAGAAAGCCAAGCAACAGCATCCACTTGAACCAGCGCAAGGCCAAGGCAGTCACATTGGCACCGCCCTGTGCCACATCATTGGAAAAAACGGGAAGTGTGGCGCGACTGACGGCAGTGGCACCCAGGCCCAGAATCAAAGCCAGGATGCGATTGGCGTAACTGAGTGTGGACAAAGCGCCGCTATCCAAACCGGCAGCAAAAAATTGATCCACCAGTGTGGTCAAGCCGGAAAGCACCTGTCCCAAAGCCATGATGCCGATGCTGCCCCAGAAGAACTGCCAGGCTGGCGAGCGCTGTGCTAGGCGGGGCATGGGCAATTCACCACGGCGAAGCAGAGGCATTCCGAGCGCAGCGGCATGAAGGGCAAAACCTGCCACAGTGCCCCACAGAAGTTGCTCCGGCAGCCATGCGGGGGGCAAGAGCAGCGCGATCAGCAGGGTCAGTGCAGGAATGGCCTCAAACAGTGTGTTGCGGTGGTGGCCCGCCGCCAGAAGCCAGGCTGCGAACAAGCCAGAAACAGTGCCCAGTGGCGCGAGAAGGGCCAAGCCGCCCGTCATGCCCAGAGCCTGCTGTAAGGCGGATCCTGAAAGGCCTAGCCAGCCTCCACGTAGAAGTATTGGCAGACCTAACCAAGCCAACAGGCCCAGCGACAAACCGAGAACTAGCGTAAACCCAAGGAGCTCGGCCCGGAAACGAGGTAGTTCTGCGGGTGTGTTGCTCTGAAGCCGCGCAGCCAGAGGAAGAAGTACTACCGACAGGATGGCAACCCACACCGAAACCGGCCAGTTGACCAGATTGAAAACAAAGACATATGCGTCCACT
>JAMNYN010000184.1 GCA_023622805.1 Pseudomonadota bacterium
TCCATTCGGCCACCTTCTCGGCCATCATCAGTGTGGGGGAATTGGTGTTGCCGCTGGTGATGGTCGGCATGGCGCCGGCGTCGACCACGCGCAGCCCGGCGATGCCGCGCACGCGCAACTGGCTGTCGAGCACGGCCATGGGGTCGGCATCGGGGCCGTCCACGCGGCCCATCTTGGTCGTGCCCACGGGGTGGAAGATGGTGGTGGCGATGTCGCCCGCCAGCCGGGCCAGCTCTTCGTCGCTCTGGAACTGCACGCCGGGCTTGAATTCCTCGGGCATGAAGCGCGCGAGCGCCGGCTGGGCCACGATGCGGCGCGTGAGCCGCAGGCTGTCGGCCGCGACCTGGCGGTCTTCGTCCGTGCTCAGGTAGTTGGGCGCGATGGCCGGCGCGACGCGGTAATCCGGGCTCTGGATCTGCACCGTGCCGCGGCTGGTCGGGTTGAGGTTGCAGACGCTGGCCGTGAAGGCCGGGAAGGAATGCAGGGGCTCGCCAAACGCGTCCAGCGACAGCGGCTGCACGTGGTACTCGAGGTTGGGATGCACCAGATCGGGGCGGCTGCGCGTGAACGCGCCCAGCTGCGAGGGCGCCATGCTCATCGGGCCGCTGCGCTTGAAGGCGTACTCCAGGCCTATCCTGGCCTTGCCCAGAAAGCTCGCGGAAAGGGTGTTGAGCGTGGGCGTGTCCTGCACCTTGAACACCGTGCGGATCTGCAAATGGTCTTGCAGGTTGGCGCCGACGCCGGGCAGGTCCTGGATGACGGGAATGCCATGCCGCTGCAGCAGCGCCGCCGGGCCTATGCCCGACAGCTGCAGCAGCTGCGGCGAGTTGATGGCGCCGGCGCAGACCAGCACTTCGCCGGTGGCGTGCACGATGTCCAGGCCGTCACTGGTCGCGACTTCCACGCCGGTGCAGCGCTGGCTGCCGTCGGCCTGGGGCTCGATGATCAGCCGCGTGGCCTGGGCCATGGTCCACATCTCGAAATTGGCGCGGCCGTAGCAGGTGGGGCGCAGAAAGGCCTTGGCCGTGTTCCAGCGCCAGCCGGCTTTCTGGTTGACTTCGAAGTAGCCAACGCCTTCGTTGTTGCCGCCGTTGAAGTCGTCCGTGGCCGGAATGCCGGTCTGCTGGGCGGCCTGGGAAAACGCGTCCAGGATGTCCCAGCGCAGGCGCTGCTTTTCCACGCGCCACTCGCCAGTGCTGCCCGTGGCCTTGTTGCCGTGCAGGTGCTTGAATTGCGGGTCCGCGCCCGCGGGCTGGTCGAGCCGCCAATGGTCTTCGTGGCGCATGAAGTGGGGCAGGCTGTTGTCCCAGCGCCAGGCATCGTCGCCCGTGAGCTGCGCCCACTGGTCGTAGTCGCGCGCCTGGCCGCGCATGTAGATCATGCCGTTGATGCTGCTGCAGCCGCCCAGCGTCTTGCCGCGCGGGTAGCGCAGGCGCCGGCCGTTGAGCCCGGCTTCGGCCTCGGTCTGGTAGAGCCAGTCGGTGCGCGGGTTGCCTATGCAGTAGAGGTAGCCCACGGGAATGTGGATCCAGTGATAGTCGTCCTTGCGTCCGGCCTCGATCAGCAGCACGCGCTTGCTGCGGTCGGCGCTCAGGCGGTTGCACAGCAGGGCGCCGGCGGTGCCGCCGCCAATGATGATGTAGTCGAAAGTGGTGTCGCTCATGGGGGCCGATCGCGCGTGGCGGTGGTCTGCAGGCCCGCGCGCAATGGATGCAGGGTGGATACGCAGTTCATTGTGCGGATAGGCTTGGCGCTGTCGATAGGGAAAGCGCTGGGGGCGGCGATTTTCTGGGCATTTCTTTGGGCCGGGGCGGGGCGGCGCAGTGCGTGCGCTGCTTTCACACCGTCGGCGCCGGGCCCCCCAAGCCGGCGGCCGGCCCCTCGGGGCAGCGCGCCACACGCCGTGGGCAAGCGTGGGGCCCATTTTTCCCGTACGGGCGCTTGATGCGCTAGAGTGCAGTTCAGGCCGGCCCAACCGGCTGCAGTCTTTCCTGGCCTTTGCTTTCGTTGCACTCCCGTCCCTCCATGCCGCCTTCGTCTGCTCCTTCTGTCGTGCTCGACTCCGTTCCCCTGCGCTGCGCCAAGCCGCAAGGCGACTGGGCGGCTGCGGCGTTTGCCGACCAGTCGGTCTGGCGCCGGCTGCAGCGTGAATTGCAGGCGGCGGGCGCGGCCTCGGCCTGGGACCTCGCGGGAATCGGGCGTCTGGACTATGTCGGCGCCCAGGTGCTGTGGCGGCAATGGGGCGGGCAGTGGCCTGCCAGCCTGGAATCGAGCGCCGCGCAGCGCGAAATCCTCGAGCGCGTGGCGCAGCTGAGCGAAGTCGCCGTGCCCGCGGTCAAGCCTTGGTGCCTCACCGACCAGATCGATCAGCTCGGCGTGCTGGTGCTCGCCGGCTGCAGCCATCTGGTGGAATTGGTGGAGCTGGTCGGCCAACTGCTGCTCGACTTCGGCCGGCTGCTGCGCAAGCCGCAGCGCGGGCCCTGGCGCGACGTCTCGGGCCATCTCTACAGCATGGGCGCGACGGCCCTGCCCATCACCGCGCTGGTGGGCTTTCTGATCGGCGTGGTGCTGGCCTATCTGATGGCTTTGCAACTGCGCCAATTCGGTGCCGAATCGTTCATCGTCAACATTCTGGGTATTTCACTGATCCGCGAGCTGGGCCCCATGCTGGCCGCGATCCTGGTCGCGGGCCGTTCGGGCTCGGCGATCACAGCGCAGATCGGTGTGATGCGCGTGACCGAGGAACTCGATGCGATGCGTGTCATGGGCATTCCGCATGGCTTTCGGCTGGTGCTGCCGCGTGCGCTGGCGCTGGCCGTGGCCATGCCGCTGATCGCGGTATGGACTACGCTGGCCGCGCTGGCTGGCGGCATGCTCGCGGCCGATGTCACCATGGGCATCACGCCCGCCTATTTCGCCCAGGCGCTGCCCGCGGCGGTGGACGCGGCCAACCTGGGCCTGGCCGTAGGCAAGTCCGTGGTGTTCGGCGTCATGATTGCGCTCATCGGCTGCCACTGGGGCCTGCGCGTGGAGCCCAATACCCAGAGCCTGGGGCGGGGCACGACTGCTTCGGTGGTCTCGGCCATCACCATGGTGATCATCGTCGACGCTATTTTCGCCATCGTTTTCAAAGATGTGGGGATTTGAAATGAAACACCCCCTGAGCGGCTGCCGCCGGACGGCCGGCCCCCGCTTCCCCCTCTCAACCGTCGGTGGAGGGGGGCGCCCGGCGAAGGGACGACACCATCGCTGCGGGGCGGCCCTTGCTCGGTGTCCCCTTGCTGGCGCGCGCCGGTTTCGTGGGCAATGGGCGATGGGGCACTGAGATGATGGCGTCCGCAATTCAGTCTTCTTCTCCCCCTGCGGTCACGCCTGCGCAGGCGCCCGTGGTGCGCATAGAGGGGCTGTGGAGCGTGTTCGGCAAAGGCGAAAACGCTTTCGCCGTGCACCAGGACCTGGATCTGCAGGTCGAGCGCGGCGAGATGCTGTCCATCGTCGGCGGCTCGGGCACGGGCAAGACCGTGTTGCTGCGCCAGATGCTGGGGCTGCTGCAGCCCAGCAAGGGCCGGGTGGAAGTGCTTGGGCGCCCGGCCGCCGAAATGGGACGTGAAGGCGCGGCCAGCCGCGTGGGCATGTTGTTCCAGCATGGCGCGCTGTTTTCGGCCTTCAATGTGCTCGACAACATCGCTTTCGCGCTGCACGAGCAGGGCAGCCTGCCCGCTGACCTGGTGCGCGACGCGGCCATGGTCAAGCTGCAGATGGTGGGCCTCAAGCCCGAGCATGCCGTGCGCATGCCGGCCGATCTGTCGGGCGGCATGATCAAGCGCGTGGCCCTGGCCCGGGCGCTGATCATGGACCCGCCCCTGCTGCTGCTCGACGAGCCTACGGCCGGGCTGGACCCGACCAGCGCCGACGAGTTCTGCGCGCTGCTGCGCGAGCTGCACGCGGCGCTGGGACTGACCCTGGTCATGGTGACCCATGACCTCGATACCTTGTTCGCACTGTCTTCGCGCGTGGCGGTGCTGGCGGAAAAGAAAGTACTGGTCACAGGTGCGCCGCGTGAAGTCGCGGCTTATGACCACCCGTTTGTGGAAACATTTTTCCGGGGTGAACGTGGCCGACGTGCCATGGCGCCCCTGAGCAGCGGCCAGACCGCGGGAGAAACCTGATGGAAAACAAGTCACATGCCATGGCGGCGGGGCTGTTCGTGGTGCTGGTGGCGGCCTTGTTGGCGGGATTGGCCGTGTGGCTGACCCGCGATCACAGCCAGTACAACGAGTACGAGCTATCGACTTCGGACGGCATCAGCGGCCTTCAGCCGCAGGCCGCCGTGCGCTACAAGGGCGTGCCTGTGGGCAAGGTCATACGCATTGGCTTCGATTCGCAGACCAGCGGCAATGTGCTGATCCGCATTGCCGTGGGCACGGAAACGCCGATTTCGCCGACCACTTTCGCGGTGCTGGGCTACCAGGGCGTGACGGGGCTGGCTCATGTGCAGCTCGACGACGGGGACAAGCCCCTGCCCGAACTGCCGCCAGGCCCCAGCGGGCTGCCGCGTCTGCTGCTCAAGTCCTCGCCGTTGAGCATGCTCGCCGACCAGGGGCCGGTGCTGCTGGGCCGGGTGGATGAAGTGACCCGGCGGCTCAATGACATGCTCAATGACGCCAACCAGCAACGCGTGAGCAGCGCGCTGGAAAACATCGCCGGCGCGGCGCAGGCGGTGCGCGGCCTGACCGAAGGTCTGCAGCAGACACTGGCGCAGAAAATCGATCCGGCGCTGAGCGAGGTGCCGGCGCTGGCGGCCGATGCGCGCAAGGCCTTGCAGTCGCTGGAGCTGGCCAGCCAGAGCGCAACCGCGGTGACGACCGGCCTGGGCCAGACCGTGGAGCGCATCAATGCGCCCGGCGGGCCGCTGGAGCAGATCGCCACCGGCACCCAGGCACTGGCGCGCGCCGCCGACGGCCTGGGCCGCACCACCTTGCCCCATGTGAGCCGCGCGGCCGACGACGTTTCGCGCGCCGCGCGCAAGATGGGCGCGGCGGCCGGCGGCTTCAGCGACAACCCGCAGTCGGTGATTTACGGCAGCGGCCGCGCCGTGCCCGGCCCCGGTGAACCCGGCTTTGTGGCCCCGACACCCCAGCCTTGAGGAATTCATCCATGCCCGCTTCTTTTTTCCAGTCGGCCCGCGTACGTGCGCTGCAGGCCGCAGGCGCCGCAGCCTTTTTTGGGCTGGCCGGCTGCTCCGTGCTGCCCCAGCCGCCGGCGCAGGCCGTGCGCTACGACTTCGGCCCCGAGCTGCCGGTGGCTGCCGCCCCCGCGCTGTCGCGGCCGCCGATTGCCCTGGCCGATGTGGACGCGCCCGGGCTCAAGGATGCCGATACGTCCGTGCTGTACCGCCTGGCCTATGCCGACGCCCAGGTGGTGCGGCCCTACCAGCTCGCGCGCTGGACGCTGCCGCCCGAGCAGTTGGTGCAGCAGCGCCTGAGCAGCCGTCTGGGCCGCGAGCGCAGCGTGCTCTATGGCGGCGACGGGGTGGTGCAGCCCAGGGTGCAAGGCCAGGTGCCGGCCCTGCTGCGCATCGAGCTCGAAGAGTTCAGCCATGTGTTCCTGTCCGCAAGCGACAGCGTGGGCTGGGTGCGCCTGCGCGCCACGCTGGTGGAACGCCAGCCCCAGGGCGACGTGCTGCTGGGCCAGAAGACGTTCGTGGTGCAGCAACCGGCGAGCAGCGCGACCGCGGCCAGCGGCGTGCGCGCCTTGACCCAGGCCACCGATCAGTCCATCGCCGCACTGCAGGAATGGCTGCAGCAATTGGGGCGTTGACCTGCGGTCGGAGTCGGTTTGGGCTGACCGGCGTTGACCAGCGTCAACCTACGCCCATGGGAAGTGCTGTCTTTTAAAGTGAAATCCTGATTTTTCGCTGCAGATAGGGTCGAAAGATCCGGGCGAAAAGCGATTCACTGCATAAAGGACAGGTATGAACAAAGACCGTATCCAAGACCAATGGCGGCAATTCAAGGGCAGGCTGCGCGAGCACTGGGGCCGGCTCATCGGCGACGACTTCGAGGCCATCGCCGGCAAGCGCCGGCAAGCGCGAACAATTCCTGGGCCGGCTGCAGGCGCGCCACGGCCTGCTCCGGGACCGGGCCGACAAGCCGCAGGTCGACGCTCGGGTCCGTCACCCCGACTTCCGTTTTGATGATTGATGGCTGTGCCGCTTTGCCCCACAGCCGCGAATGCCCTGGGCATTTGCACATCGTTTCGGATGATCAAGGAGTGACAATATGCGATCCCTGTATAGCGTGCTGGCTTTGTTGAGCGCCAGCGTTCTGGCTTCCACGGCCGTCCTGGCCATGAGCGCTACCGACCAGATGGCCGCCAAGCGGCGCATTTCCCTCGAATACCGGCACCACATGGAGTTGTGCAAGAACCTGCCCGATGATGCCGCGGACATTTGCGAGCAGCAGGCCAAGGGGCAGGCCGAGATGGCCAGGGCCGCGCTCGCGAGCCGGCGCAAGCCCGTGGGCGGAAGCCCCCTGTAGCTGCACGTCAGCGCATCGCCAGCACGGGAAAGATCTTCACCAGCCCGCCGGCCATCACTTCCACGGCCAGCGCGGCCAGGATCAGTCCCATCAAGCGAGTC
>JAMNYN010000732.1 GCA_023622805.1 Pseudomonadota bacterium
TGGGCACCAGCAGCCAGAGCGAAGGCAGCTTTCTGTGGAGCTGGGCCAACGAGGCCGTCCCCCAGCAGCATGGCCAGGCGCTGGAAGTCGTGCATGAGTTCGGCCGCGAAAACCAGCTGGCCCTGCTGACCACGCCGCGCATCCAGGGAGGCCGGCCCGAGGCGACGGAGTGTCTGTGCATCGCCGCGCGCCTGCAGCGCGCCATGGGCACCTTCATCGACCAGCGCGGAGATGTGACGCTGTATTTCACGCTGCTGCATCTGCGGCTGGCCGCGGCCGAAAACCCCTTGCGGCATTGAGGGCCGTCAGCCCCGCAAGGGGCTTGGAGCCCCCCCGGGGACTTACTCCACGCTGGCGCCCGAGGCTTTCACAATGCGGCCCCATTTTTGAATTTCGCTGGCCACAAACCGGTCGAACTCGGGCCCCGTGGTCGGTGCGGGCTCTGATCCCCGGTCGCGGATGAACTGGACCATGCTGTCGCTTTTCAGAATCTCCGTGACTTCACGGTTCAGACGGTTGCTGATGTCGGCAGGTATTCCTTTGGGCGCCATCAGGCCCAGCCAGCCCACGGCTTCAAAGTCCTTGAGCTCGCGCAGGCCGCTTTCACGCACCGTGGGCACGTCGGGCAGCTGCGACGAACGGGTGGCCGAAGTCACGGCCAGCGGCACAGCGCGCTTGGCCTGGATATGCGGCAGAGCGGCGGTGACCGAATCGACCATCAGCGGCACCTGAGCGCCCAGAAAGTCGGCCTGTGCCGGCCCGCTGCCGCGGTAGGGAATATGCGTGATGAACACGCCCACCTGGTTCTTGAACATTTCACCCGAAAGATGCTGGGTGCCACCAATGCCGGCGCTGGCGTAGTTCAAGTGGCCGGGTGCGGCCTTGGCCTTTTTCACCAGATCTGGCAGCGAGCGAATGCCCGAGCCCGGCGTGGCCAGGAAGATCAGCGGCACCTTGGCAATGAGCGAGATGCCGACCAGGTCCTTGGTGGGATCGAAGTTGACCTTGCTGTACAGCGTCTGGTTGACGGCCATGGCGCTGCCGGCCACCACCAGGGTGTAGCCATCGGGCGCGGCACGGACCACCTGTTCCGTGCCGATATTGCTGCCGGCGCCGGCTCTGTTTTCCACGATGACGCTTTGGCCCAAGCGTTTTCCGAGCTGCTCGGCGACGGCGCGCGCAAAGATATCCGTGGCCTGGCCGGGCGGAAACGGCACGACCAACTTGATGGGCTTGTCAGGCCAGGCCGCATGCGCCGGGTTCAGCCACACGGCGAGAGTCACCAGCAGGCCGGTCGCGGCACTGCGCAAAAAGCAAGATTTTTTCATTCGTTTCTTCAGAAAGACATTCCAATGGCGACACGCAGCGCGCTGGGGCTGCGTGCAGGCCCGGCCCGGCCTTCACGGCATCAATCAAGATCCTTGGCTGAATGCCGCTGCGGCACCTGCTCTTCCGGCTCGCCCCAGCTGCGATTGACCTTGCGGCCGCGCTGCACCGCCGGGCGCTGGCCTATCTCTTGCGCCCAGCGCAATACATGGGTGTAGGTGTGGGCCTCGAGGAACTCCGCCGCCGCATACACCTCGTTGGTCGCGACGCCGCCATACCAGGGCCAGATGGCCATGTCGGCGATGCTGTACTCCTCGCCCGCCACATAGCGCTGCTGCGCCAGTTGCCGGTTGAGCACATCCAGCTGGCGCTTGGTTTCCATGGTGTAGCGGTCTATCGGGTACTGGAACTTCTCCGGCGCGTAGGCGTAGAAGTGGCCGAAACCGCCGCCCAGCAGCGGGGCGCTGCCGACCTGCCAGAACAGCCAGTTGAGGCATTCCGCCCGGCCGCGCACATCCTGCGGGATAAAGGAGCCGAACTTGTCCGCCAGATACAGCAGGATGGAACCCGACTCGAACAGCCGCAGCGGCGGGCTGAGGCTGGTATCGAGCATGGCCGGAATCTTGGAGTTGGGATTGATCTCGACAAAACCGCTGCCGAATTGATCTCCCTCGTTGATGCGAATCAGCCAGGCATCGTATTCGGCCTCGGCGATTCCCAGCGCCAACAGCTCCTCGAGCAGGATGGTGACCTTGACGCCATTGGGCGTGGCCAGCGAATACAGCTGCAGCGGGTGCTCGCCCCGGGGCAGCTCCTGGTCGTGGGTCGGGCCGGCGATAGGCCGATTGATGTTGGCAAACTTGCCGCCATTGCCCTTGACCCAGGTCCAGACCCGCGGCGGGGTGTAGGTTTCGTTACTCATCATGTCCTCTCATGTTGATCACCCCTGGCATTCTCATGCCCCATGGATTCGGAGCGCCCGACAGGGGAACATTACCCCCAGGACGTGATTTGCGAGCGTCTCTGCAAGACCATGGGCCCCGTGGTGGCCCAGCGCTGCCCCTGGCGCGTCTTGACCGATAATCACGCGCTTGAACAAGGCCCGATCCGAACGTTTGGATCGGGCTTATTTTTTGGATGAACACATGACGAGCATCACCGAGGACCTGCGCTTTGTAGGCATTGACGACGAAGGCTATGCGCAGGCAGTGGCCGCGGCCAAGAGCTTCCGCTACGGCGACGACCAATCCGGCTTCGCCTTCACGGGCAAGGCCACGTTGATGTTCCAGCGCGAAGCGCTGGAGTGGGAGCACGGCGCGTTCAGCAGCACGGCCCTCATCACCTTCGTCGACCCCATGCAAGGCGCACCGGACGCGCAAGACCCGCAGGACGAGGATTTCCTGCGTGCCGTCAGCGACCGCGTGAGCTTCCTGCACGTGCCCTCCCAGTGCCAGCAGATGCGCGTGGATGACGTCTGGGGCATTGACTGCGAGTTCCTGATGTTTGCCATGCCCCATCCCCAGGACGAAAGCGCCACCGCCTGGCTGCTCATCCCCGGGCCCGACCAGCGCAGCGTCTCCTCGCGGCAGACCGTGCAGGACTACCAGTTCGCGGAACTGCGACGCGCGGCAGCCGAGCTGGGCCTGGACGGCTCGCCAGATCCCCAGTAGCCCTGATACCGTCGAGGCTTGGCAAGCCCCTGCGCTTGCGCTAGCATGGGCCGCTATGACCGGCTCGCAGATTGCATCGTTGATTCACACCATTCGAAAGATGGTGGGTTAGCGCACGCTCTTGCAGTCATCCGCAACCCGCCCCATGAGGCGGGTTTTTTTCCGCCTTCCGGAGCTTCCCCCAAGTCACTGGAAATTGCCATGCCGACATTCGAGACCACGCCCGCGGTACTGCACATGGTGTGCGGAAAGATTGCCTCCGGCAAGTCGAGCCTGGCCCAGCGCCTGGCGCAGGCGCCGATGACGGTGCTGATCAGCGAGGACGACTGGCTCGCCCGCCTGTACCCGAACGAGATCCACGCCATCGTGGACTATGTGCGCTGTGCCGGCAGATTGCGCGCGGCCATGGCCGGCCACATCGCGGCGCTGCTGCAAGCCGGCATGTCGGTCGTGCTCGACTTCCCCGCCAACACCCTCGCCACACGCGCCTGGGCACGCGGCGTCTTCGAGCAGGCGGGCGCGCCGCATCGCCTGCACTATCTGGACGTTTCCGACGACGCCTGCAAGGCCCGCTTGCGCGCGCGCAATGCCGCGGGAGAACACCCTTTTTCCACCAGTGATGCGGAGTTCGACCAGATCACGCGGCATTTCGTCGCCCCCGCCCCGCAGGAGGGCTTCGACGTCGTGCGCCACGCCTGATCGCGCCCGCCGACAGCAGGTCGATAGAATCGCTGCAAACATTTTGTGGCGACAGGCAACTGCCAGGGAGATCATTTGGACCGCACCCGGATCGTTGTCATCGCCGCCCTGCTGGCCCTGGCCGGCGTGGCCCTGCCCCTCGCCACGGCCGTTCATCTGGCGCAGCAGCGCGCGGTGGCGGCCGAGCAGCGCTACCTGCAGCAGCTGGCCCGCAAGGCACTCGATCGCGCCCAGCAGTCGTTTGCCGACGCGCGCAGCGTGCTGCGGGAAATGAACGCGACGCCACTGCCCCCCTGCTCCGACGCCCATGTGCGCTTGATGCGCGCGCTCACGCTGCGCAACCGCAATGTCGACGACATAGGCTTCTTCGACGGCGACCAGCTGGCCTGCACTTCGGCCGGCGCGGCCGAGCCCGGCATCACGCGCAGCAAGGACGACTTCATCACCGCGGACGGCATTGGCGTGAGCCTGGACATGACGCCGCAGGCCAGCCCGGGAATCGCCATGGTCGGCATGGCGCAGGGCCGCTACAAGCTGCTGATCCACCCGGTGCGTTTCGCCGATGTGCTGGCCGAGCCGGAGATAGACCTGGCGATCGCGCTGAGCGACGGGCACCTGCTCGGCAGCCTGCGTGAGCCGCTGCCGGTCGGCGTGCGCCGCCTGCTGCTGCAGACCGGCAAGGCCGATGACACGTTGCTCTACGCCCTGGAGCGCGACGAGCACCTGATCGCCGTGGCGGCCGAACCGCGCAGCCGCGTGCTCACGCCCTTGCGGCGCGAAATGCGATGGCTGCTGCCGCTGGGCGCGCTGATGGCGGCGCTGATCGTCGCCGTGGTGGCCTGGGGCCTGCGCCGGCGGCTGTCGCCGCTGGGCGAGCTGAAGATGGCGGTGGCGCGGCGCGAGTTTGTGGTGCACTACCAGCCGCTGATCGCCTTGGCCACGGGCCGCTGCATAGGCGCCGAGGCCCTGGTGCGCTGGCGCCGGCCCGACGGCAGCCTGGTGCGCCCCGACCTGTTCATTCCCTTGGCCGAAGACAGCGGCCTGGTGCTGCCGATTACCGACCAGGTGATCGCCGAAGTGGTGCGCGAGATGCAGGCCGCGCTGGTCAGCGACCGCGATCTGCACATCGCCATCAACCTCAGCGCCCAGGATATCCGCAGCGGCCGGGTGCTGGCGGTGCTGGCGCAGGCGCTGCAGGGCAGCGGCATTGCGCCGCAGCAGATCTGGCTGGAAGCCACCGAGCGCGGCTTCATGGACGCCGACGCGGCCCGCACCACCATCAACCGCGCGCGCGCCGCCGGCCATGCGGTGGCCATCGACGACTTCGGCACCGGCTACTCCAGCCTGTCCTACCTGCAGGGCTTTGCGCTGGATGCGCTGAAGATAGACAAGTCCTTCGTCGACACCATAGGCGCCGAGACGGTCACCAGCAGCGTCACGCCGCACATCATCGACATGGCCCAGGCGCTGGGCCTGCAGGTGGTGGCCGAGGGCGTGGAGACCCAGGCCCAGGCCGACTACCTGCGCGAGCGCGGCGTGCAGTTTGCCCAGGGCTGGCTGTTTGCCAAGGCGCTGCCGGCAGCGGAGTTTCTGGCCTTTGTGCGCAGCCGCCAGGCAGCGGCGCAGGGGCAGGCCGGCACCTAGCCGCGGTTGTAGATTTTCTGCAGCAGGCGGATCAGCGTCTTGCGCTCCGCGGCCGTCAAGCGGGCCGTGGCATCCATTTCCAGCGTGGCGGCGGTTTTTTCCGCCTCCTGGACCAGGGCCGTGCCGTCGGGCGTCAAATGCAGGCCCACCGCGCGGCGGTCGTGCGGGTGGGTGCGGCGCTCGATCAGGCCGCGCTTTTCCAAGGCGCTGACGATGCCGACCACATTCGGCGACTGCAGGCTCAAGGCGGTGCAGAGCTGGCGCGAAGTGATGCCGGCGTTGTGGGCGATCAGCGAAAGCACCGAGAAATCCAGCGGCCGCAGGTCGTAGACGGCCATGCGCGGCAGGAACTGCCCGATGATGGTGAGCGCGGCGCGGCGGGCGTTGTAGCCCACCAGGGATTCCAGAAAACGCGTGTCAACCGTTTCAACGTAGGGCGAGTCAGTGGCATCGGGCATAGCCGGGATTGTGCCAGCCAAAAGCGCGCCCCACCCCCTCAGGCCGGCGCCACTCAGGACTCTGCGGTGAAGCCGATTTGCTTGACCAGCGGGCCCCAGCGCTCGAACTCGGCCTTCTGGTCGGCCGCCATCTCCTGCGGCGTGCTGCCGTAGGCCACCAGGCCGACAAGCCCCAGCGCCTCGATGACGGCCTTGTCCTTGAGCGCGGCGGTGATGGCGGCGTTGGCCTGCCCAATGGTGGTGGCCGGGGTGCGGGCGGAAGCGTAGAAGCCGAACCACTCTTCCGAAGTGACGTCGGGGTAGCCCAGTTCGGTGAACGTGGGCACGCCCGGCAGATAGGGCGAGCGCTTCTTGCCCGAGCTGGCCAGCACGCGCACGCGGCCGCTCTTCATGTACTGCAGGTAGTCGCCGCTGGGGTTCACGGCCGCGGCGATCTGGCCGCCCACCAGGTCGGTGATGCTGGGCACGGTGCCGCGGTAAGGCACATGCTTGATGTCCACGCCCGCGCGCAGGCCCAGCAGCGCGCCCAGCAGATGGGGCATGGTGCCCGCGCCCGGCGAGCCGTAGCTGGCCTTGTCCGGGTGGGCCTTGGCCCAGGCCAGGAAGTCCTGCAGGGTTTTCACTTCGGGCGGCACGGCCGGGCCCACGGCCAGGCCGTGGTGCATGACCGCGCCTATGGACACCGGCGTGACGTCTTCGGGCTTGTAGCTGAGCTTGGGGTAGATGTGCGGGTAGACCGCCAGCGCCGAGACGGGGGCCAGCGTCAGCACCGAGCCGTCGGCGGGGGCGTTCTTCAGCGCCTCCACCGCGATGCGCCCGCCCGCGCCAGGCT
>JAMNYN010000135.1 GCA_023622805.1 Pseudomonadota bacterium
GCAGAAATTCCTGGCGGAGCGAGGTATCGTGACTGTGATTCACTACCCCAAGCCCCCGCACCGTCAAGGCTGCTATGCGGAGTATTCGGAAATTTCCTTGCCAATCGCCGAGCGCCTTGCTGGACAGGTCTTGAGTTTGCCCATGTCTCCGGATCTGACAGATGCGGAAGTGCAAGAGGTGATTGGTGCAGTGAAGGATTTTTTCCAGAAGTGAATCATCTGGAAATGATGACGCCACTGCTTGAAAACACCATTTCCTGATGGCGATCGAATGATGAGGTCGGTGCTTCATTGGTTTTCGAAAATAGCTGATTCATCGGGGCTATTGATTGATGAGGTACTGAGATGAGTTTTTCAAGATCTGAGGGAAGCCAGGGGCTTCACCATGAAATTGACCGTTTGATTTCAGCCGGTGATCTGGAGGCTGCGCTCAAATATATTGAAAATATTGTTGAGCGCGTCTTTTGCGAGCCGCTGAATACGGCGCAAATTTTTGGTGATCGTTTCCTGGATGCCTCGTGCGAGGAGATCGGGCGCTTGGCCTTGTGCGAGCGGGCAGCGCCGCACGATGGCGGCGCAATGCCCTCGCGTGGGGGTGTTGTTTTTATTGCGAGCAAACTGCAGGCTTCTGGCGGCCATACCGCAGTTTTGGCGGATATCGCCTGCCGGCTGAAAATCCCCGTCACCATTGTGCTCACGGGAACAGTCGGGCCTACGGATGTCTCTGCAATCCAGCACGCGTTCAGAAATGCGCCCGCGTTGGAATTCGTTTGTGTTCCTCCTGGCAGTCGTTTAGGCAAGCTGCGATGGTTGCAGTCCTTCTTGTTGGAAGTCAGTCCGGAAGCTGTCTGGCTGGCCAATCATCATCAAGACAGTGTTGCCGTTTCTGCAGTCCAGCCTGGGCAGTCCTATGTGCTGAAATATTTGCATCACGGCGATCACCATCTCTGTCTTGGTGTCTTCCTTTCTTTTGGAGAGCATTATGATTTGCACTCCATGGGGTTCTGGAATTGTTGTGATGGCTTGAATAAATCAGACAACAAGTATCTCCCTTTGATCGTTGCAGATCCGGGGGTGAGAGCGTCTGGGGAACGGGAGTTTTTGTCTTCGGAAATTGTCTCTTGCACTGCCGCAGGGAAAAACAAGATTGAGCATGCGTATTGGCCAAATTATGCCGATGTGATCGCTGAGTTTCTGGAAAAGACAGGCGGCAGGCACATTCATGTGGGGCGCCTGAGCTGGTTTTATCGTTTGAAGATAAGGCGCGCCATGGCCAGAAGAATGGTGCCGTTCAGTGCATTGGAATACATTCCTTATGTGCCCAGCGTTGCCAGATTCCTGCAGGAACGTAAGGTGGATCTGTACATCGCATCCTTTCCCTATGCCGGCGCTCGTACAGCCGTGGAGGCCATGGCGGCGGGGGTGGCGATTGCGGGGCATGACCATTCTGAGAAAAGATTCCTGGGTGCCGTTGATATGCTGCCCCCGGGCAGTTGCGTGTGGTCCACGCCGGATCAGTTGATCGATTTTCTCGCGGAGAATGACCGTGCTGCGTTGATCCAGCGAGGCCGTCTCGCGAGAATGCACTACGAAAAATACCATTCGCCTGAAAGCTTGGTGCGGGCGCTGGAATCCGGTGTGGGGGAGTCGGGTTTTCCTCCGCGGCCATTATCGAAAAAGACGGATGAGTTGAATGCGGCTTTGCTGCGTTCCGCGCAGTTTACTTTTCGAGGTGTCTTCAAGCGCAGGGGGCTGCGATATTTTCGTGCGCTCAAG
Source organism: Pseudomonadota bacterium (assembly GCA_023622805.1). Taxonomy (GTDB): domain Bacteria; phylum Pseudomonadota; class Gammaproteobacteria; order Burkholderiales; family Burkholderiaceae_C; genus Comamonas; species Comamonas bellezanensis. The sequence continues at coordinate 1,777 of JAMNYN010000135.1, forward strand.
GCAGCGCTGAGCAGGTTTCGCTGAGCTGAAATATTAGGCGTATAAAATATTGTTGGTGTGAGATGGTGTGAATATGCATGTTTGTGGCATGCGATGCCATGAAAAATTGAAATCTATGAACTCTCCTGTTGATGTGAATCCTTCCCTGGTGGTTTCTGTGATCAGCCACGGCCATGGGCGGATGGTGCAATCCTTGCTGCAGGAAATCGCCGATGTGAGCACTGGAGTGGTCACACGGGTTGTTCTGACAATCAATTGCCCTGAGAGCTACAGCGTCGGCGAGGGGGAGTGGCCGTTTCTTCTCGAGTTGAAGTTCAATGAGCACCCTCTTGGGTTCGGCGCAAACCATAATGCTGCCCTGCAGGGGGCCACCGAGGATTTCCTTTGCGTGCTCAATCCTGATGTCCAGCTTCTGGGGGCCGATCCTTTTTCCGCGTTGATGCAGGCGGCGGCGAATGGGGGCGAGGCCTGCTCCTACCCAACCCAGGTGGATGAGCAAGGAAAGATTCAGGACAGCGAGAGGGCGCTGCCGACGCCGCTGGCCTTGATCCGGCGTCGGATATTCGGCCAAGCGGAAGCATGTGTGGATTGGGTCAATGCGGCATGTTTGATGTTTCCCCGCAGGCTATGGCAGGAGATTCACGGATTTGACGAGTCCTACCATATGTATTGCGAAGATGTCGATCTGTGCCTCAGGATCCGGTTGGCGGGGTTTGAACTGAAGAAAGCGGCGTGCACTTTGCAGCATGCCGGGAGCCGCGCCAGCCACCGCAAATGGGACCACCTGCGATGGCATGTGGGCAGCTTGTTGCGCCTGTGGCAATCGCCGGCCTACAAGGCATACAAGAAAACTTTGTACGGCCGCGCCTGATCCCCGCGGCGGCGCCTGTCCGCGCAGGCTGATGTTGTCAATCCACGGCGACTGACGGATTGGGCAAGGCAGGCTGGTACGGGATCGGTCTGGGCCCGTCGCTTTGCCAGCCATCCGTGGCAATAATTTTATGAAATGGGCCTGTGGCGTCCGTGGCGTTCACGGGTGTTCTGGCGTACATTGTTTTGTTGGCGCCACAGGCGCATGGAATCGAAACTGAATGATCTGGTTATCTGCCACTGCTTTTTTTATTGCCCTGATCTCGGCGGGCCTGATCGTGCGCTGGTCACGCAATCACAGCGTGGTCTATGGCGAAGACATGCCGCAGCGCTTTCACCACGGGGATGTGCCTCGGATCGGTGGCATGGCGGTGCTGATTGCGCTGCTGCTGAGCTGGAGCGCCGGCATGGTGGCTACGGCGTTTGTGGGTGACCTGTCCGTGCTGCGGATGAAGCCGTGGGTGGGCTGGTTCATGCTGGCCATGCTGCCAGCGGTGCTCGGCGGCCTGGCGGAAGATCTGACGCAGCGCCTGTCGGTGCGTTACCGCTTGCTGCTGACGCTTTTTACCGGCGTTCTGGGCGTCGTTTTTCTGGGGCTCAGCGTGCCGCGTCTGGATTTGCCCGGACTGGACGATTTGTTGGCCTGGGCGCCCTGGCTGGGGATGGCGATTGCCTTGCTGGCCATCGCCGGTCTGCCCCATGCGTTCAACATCATTGACGGCTACAACGGACTGGCGGGCATGGTGGCGATCATCGTCTGCCTGGCGCTGGCCCATGTGGCCCTGCAAGTCGGGGACCGTGCGCTGGCCGCCCTGCTGGTGAGCACGGCGGCAGCGACCGCTGGCTTTCTTATGTGGAATTATCCGCGCGGCATGCTGTTCGCCGGCGATGGCGGCGCCTATATCTGGGGCGTGGTGATTGCTTTCGCGAGCATTTTGCTGGTCCAGCGCCACAGCCTGGTGTCCCCGTGGTTTCCCATGCTGCTGCTGATTTATCCCGTGTGGGAGACGGTCTTTTCCATTTACCGCAAGCTGGTGTGTGGCGTTTCGCCAGGCATGGCCGATGCGCTGCATTTCCATCAACTGGTCTACCGGCGCATCGTCTGGGGTGTGTTCCATGACGATGAGTCGCGGCGGATGTTGATGCGCAACAACCGCACTTCCCCCTATCTCTGGACTTTTACGCTGCTCACGGTGCTGCCGGCGGTGCTGTTTTGGCGCAATACACCGGTGCTGATCGCTTTTTGCTGCCTGTTCATCGTAAGCTACGTCTGTGCCTACCTGGCCATCGTGCGCTTCAAGGTACCGAGCTGGCTGCAGAAGTGAGCGGCTCTGTGGCCCAGCGCGCGCTGCGGCACTGCAGTTGCGGCACAATGCCCGGCTTGTTGTTTGATTACTTCCCCGCCCCACGGCCTGCACCATGAACGATATCCTCTCGATTGCCCCCCGCGACAAAGCCGAAATCCTCGCCCAAGCGCTGCCCTATATCCGCAAATTCCATGGCAAGACCATTGTGATCAAGTATGGCGGGAACGCCATGACCGATCCGGCCTTGCAGGCCGACTTCGCGGAAGACGTGGTGCTGCTCAAGTTGGTGGGGATGAATCCGGTGGTAGTGCACGGCGGTGGGCCGCAGATCGAAACGGCGCTCAACCGTCTGGGCAAGAAGGGTGAGTTCATCCAGGGCATGCGCGTCACGGATGCCGAGACCATGGAAGTGGTCGAATGGGTGCTGGCCGGTGAGGTGCAGCAGGACATCGTCGGTCTGATCAACCAGGCGGGCGGCAAGGCCGTCGGTCTGACGGGGCGCGACGGTGGCCTGATCCGGGCGCAAAAGCTCAAGCTGATGGACAACAAGGACCCGAGCATCGAGCACGACCTGGGCCAGGTGGGTGACATCGTGGCGATCGATCCCAGCGTGGTGCGGGCATTGCAGGACGATGCCTTCATTCCGGTGATCAGCCCGATCGGCTTTGGTGAAGACAACGAAAGCTACAACATCAACGCCGACGTGGTGGCCAGCAAGCTGGCGACGGTGCTGCAGGCCGAAAAGCTGATGCTGTTGACCAACACCCCCGGCGTGCTGGACAAGGCCGGCAAGCTGCTGACCGATTTGACCGCGCGCGAAATCGACGCCCTGTTTGCCGATGGCACGATTTCGGGCGGCATGCTGCCCAAGATCGCGGGCGCTCTGGACGCCGCCAAGGCCGGCGTCAACGCCGTGCACATCATTGATGGCCGCGTGCCCCATGCCATGCTGCTGGAGATCCTCACGGACCAGGCCTACGGCACCATGATCCGCAGCCACTGAGCACGGATCCGGCCCCGCGGGGCCATGACTCCTTGGGGATTTGACGATGCGCTTGCTGCTGGTGGAAGACGATGTGATGGTGGCCAGTGGCATCAAGCTGGGTCTGAGCGATGCCGGCTATGCCGTGGACTGGGTAGGCAGCGCCGAGCGCGCGCTGGAGGTGCTGGCGGGCGAGTCGTTTGACCTGGCCGTGATCGACATCGGCCTGCCGGGCCTGAGCGGCCTGGAGCTGACCCAGCGCCTGCGCCGCAGCAGCATGGACAGCGCCGCCATGCCTATCCTGATCCTCACCGCCCGCGATGCGCTGCAAGACCGGGTGCAAGGCCTGGACATGGGCGCGGACGATTACATGGTCAAGCCTTTCGAGCTGCCCGAGCTGTTGGCGCGGCTGCGCGCACTGGCGCGCCGTTCCCAGGCCGCGACCACGGCGGTGCTGACGTTCGGGCCGCTGGAGCTCGACACGGCCGCCCGCTGCGCGGGAGCCCGCGTGGCCGATGATTCCCCCGAAGGCAGCCACCTGCAGCCCATGGATCTGGGGCCGCGCGAGTGGACCGTGCTGGAATACCTGTTGATCCATGCGCCCAAGCCGGCCAGCAAGGACAAGCTGCTCCAGGCCTTGACCGGCTGGGACAAGGAGATCACGCCCAACGCCGTCGAAGTCTACGCTTCGCGGCTGCGCGGCAAGATCGAGCCGTATGGCGTGGCCTTGCGCTCCATCCGCGGCTTTGGCTACCGGCTGGAGTTGCTTGCGGCCGTCCCGTGAAGGGGAGGCGCCGCCTTCGCGACCAGGCCGTGAGAGTGGCCCTCTATGACCTCTAACCTGCGCTTTCGCCTGCTGCTGCTGCTGGTGCTGCCGCTGAGTGTGCTGGCCTTGATGGGCTCATGGTTTGCCTACCGCTCGGCCGAAGCCGCCGGAGGCCAGCATGACCAGCGACTGATGCGCATGCTGCCGGCGCTCGCGGACGCCGTTCTGGCCCCGCCCATGAACCCCCAGGTCCCGCCTTTGGTCATGCTGCCGCAGGTGGTGGAAGATTTCTTGCGCCAGCGCCAGAACGACGCAGGCTATGCCATTGCCGACCTCAAGGGCCGGGTGCTGGCGGGCGACACCTGGATCCGTGTGGTGGTGCCCAGCACCTCCGTGGCCGAGTTCCACAGCCAGGAGTTTGCCGGCATCACTTACCGTGTGGCCGTGCTGCGCACCGAGACGGCGGGTGCGGGCGAGATGGTGGTGGCGCTGGCCGATGGCTCGGATATACGCCTGCAATGGGCGCAGCAACTGCTGCTGCGGGTCTTGCTGCCGAATGTGCTGCTGATCGCGGCGGCGGCCGTGGCCATTTACTGGTCGGTGCGCCAGGCATTCGAGCCGCTGGTGGCGCTGGCGGATGCCGTGGAGCGGCGCTCGCCGCGCGACCTGAGTCCCATTGACGAAGCGGCGTCGCCCGATGAGGTGCGGCCGCTGGTGCGCTCGCTCAACCGGCTGTTCGGCCTGGTCGACGCCCAGGCCCAGGGGCAGCGGCGCTTTGTCGCCGATGCGGCCCACCAGCTGCGCACGCCGCTGGCGGCCTTGCAGGCCCAGGTGGAGGCCTGGGCGCTGATGGTGCAGGCGGCGCCGGCGAGCGGGCCCAGGGAGCGCTCGCTGGTCCTGAGTGAAACGCAGATCAA
>JAMNYN010000221.1 GCA_023622805.1 Pseudomonadota bacterium
GGGCATCGAAGGCCTGACCTCGCTCAAGTACGTCGTGCTGGGCGAAGGCGAGATCCGCGTCTGACGGCTCCCCGCGTCCTGCATCACCTGCGAATTTCATGAAAATCATCATTCTGGGTGCGGGGCGCGTGGGTTACAGCGTGGCCGAAAGCCTGGTGTCCGAGCGCAATGACATCACCGTCATCGACACCGACAGCCGCCGGCTGCGCGAACTGCAAACGCGCTTCGATCTGCGCGGCGTGCTGGGCAACGGCACCGATCCGGCGGTGCTGGCCGAAGCCGGCGCGCGCGACACCGATCTGCTGATCGCCTGCGCCGCGCTGGATGAAACCAATCTGGTGTGCTGCAAGGTGGCGCACATGATGTTCAACGTGCCGACCCGGATTGCGCGCGTGCGCTCTTCGGAGTTCGAGCCCGACTCGCCCCTGCTGGGCAAGGACGGCTTTGCGGTGGATCGCATCATCTGTCCCGAAGAGTCGCTGACCCGCTACATCCGCAAGCTCATCGACTACCCCGAATCGCTGCAGGTGCGCGAGTTCGCCGGCGGCCGGGCCTGCCTGGCTTCCGCGCGCGCACGCGCCGGCGCTCCGGCCGTGGGCCTGCGCATCGGCGAGCTGCGCGACAGCATGCCGGAGCTGGCCATGCGCCTGGTCGCGATCTACCGGCGGTTTGCCGAGGAGCCCGACCGTTTTGTGCGCTGTGACGGCATGACGCTGATCGAGCCCGGAGACGAAGTCTTCGTGCTCGCCGCGCGCGCCCATCTGCCCGAAATCCTGAGCACGCTGCACCGCCCGCGCGGCCAGCAGGCCAAGCCCGTGCGCCGCATCATGATTGTGGGCGGCGGGCGTGTAGGCCAGCGTCTGGCCAGCCAGCTGGCCCAGGTGCCGGGCCAGTTCAACATCAAGATCCTCGAGGAAAACGAGCAGCGCTGCACCGAGCTGGCCTCCGTGCTGCCGAGCGAGGTGCTGGTGCTGCACGGCGACTCGACCGACGAGGACCTGCTGGGCGACGAAAACGTGGAAGAGGTCGACCTGTTCCTCGCGCTGACCGACGACGACGAGGACAACATCATGTCCTGCCTGCTGGCCAAGCGCATGGGCGCCACGCGCGTGCTGTCGCTGATCAACCGCCGCACCTATGCCGACCTGATGCACGGCACGCAGATCGACATCGCGCTGTCGCCGGCCCAGGCCATGCTGGGCGAACTGCTGGCCTATGCGCGCCGCGGCGATGTGCAGGCCGTGCACAGCCTGCGCCGGGGCGTGGCCGAAGCGCTGGAAATCGTCGCCCGCGGCGACCGCAAGAGCTCGCGCGTGGTCGGTCGTCGGGTCGAAGAACTGCGCCTGCCGTCCGAAGTGCACATCGGCCTCATCGTGCGCGGCCTGGAAGACACGCCGCCCGATCCCGACGCACCGCCCAGGGCGCCCGTGGAGCCGCAGGTCATCATTCCGCGCAGCAACACGGTGATTGAAAGCAACGACCATGTGGTGTTCTTTCTGCCGAACAAGCGCCTGGTGCGCGACGTGGAAAAGCTGTTCCGCGTGAGCGCCACCTTCTTCTGACAGCTCCCCATGCGTGACCTGTTTCCCGTTCTGCGCGTGCTGGGCATGCTGCTGGTGATGTTCGCCCTGGGCATGCTGCTGCCTCTGGGCGTGTCCTGGTTCCGGGGCGAGCATGTGTGGCGCATGTACCTGTTGTCCATGGGGGTGACGGTCACGGCCGGCCTGCTGCTGTGGCTGGGCATGAACCGCTTTCGCCGCGAACTGCAGCCACGCCACGGCGTGATCCTGGTGAGCCTGGTGTGGATGGTGCTGCCGCTGTGCGCCAGCCTGCCGCTGATGCTGGTGCTGCACCAGGTCGGTGTGCCGATCTCCTTCACCCATGCCTACTTCGAAGCCGTTTCCGGCCTGACGACTTCGGGTGCGACCGTGCTCACCGGCCTGGACAGCCTGCCGATGTCGATCAACATCTGGCGCACTTTCCTGCAATGGCTGGGCGGCATGGGCATTCTGATCCTGGCCGTGGCCGTGCTGCCGCTGCTGGGAGTGGGCGGCAGCCAGCTGTTTCGCGCCGAAGCGGCCGGCCCCATCAAGGACACCAAGCTCACGCCGCGCATGACGGAAACCGCCAAGGGGTTGTGGGGGGTGTACGGCGTTTTCTCTCTGGCCTGCGGCCTGGCCTTCTGGGCCGGCGGCATGACGCCCATGGACGCCTTGATGCACATGTTCACCACCGTGAGCCTGGGCGGGCTGTCGTCGCACGATACGAGTTTTGCCTATTTCGATTCGCCCTTGCTCGAAGGCATTGCGCTGATCTTCATGCTGCTGGCCAGCTGCAACTTCGCGCTGTACTTCGTGGCCATGCGCAAAGGCCAGCTGCAGGGCTTCTGGCGCGACCCCGAAATGCGCGCCACCATCGGCGTGCTGCTGGGCGGCGGACTGTTCGCTGCGCTGCTGCTGTGGGTCAAGGGCGTGTACGCGCCCCTGGACGCGCTGCGCTACGGCCTGTTTCATGTGGTTTCGGTTGCCACGACCACCGGTTTTGCCACCGTGGACTATCTGCAGTGGCCGGTTTTCGTGCCGGTGATGATGCTGCTTTTGTCCGGCGTCGCGACCAGCGCGGGCTCGACCGGCGGCGGCATCAAAATGGTGCGCATGTTGATCCTGCTGAAGCAGGCGCGGCGCGAATTGACGCGCCTGGTGCACCCTCGCGCGGTACAACCTGTGCGCCTGGGATCGTCAGTAGTGGACAATCGCATGATTTTCTCCGTGCTGGCCTTCATGCTGGTTTACGGCGCCACCGTGATCACCTTGAGCATGCTGCTGCTGCTCACCGACCTGGATCCGGTGACTGCCTTTTCCGCCATCCTGGCCAGCGTGCACTGCATGGGCCCGGGCCTGGGGGGCATCGGGCCAGCATCCAACTATGCCGTCCTCACGGATTTTCAAATGTGGATCTGCACGCTGGCCATGCTTTTGGGGCGGCTGGAGATTCTGAGTTTTATGGCGCTGCTGACACCATCCTTTTGGCGGCGCTGATCCCTACAATCCAATACACCACCGTCTCCTGAGGGTACCAATGGTTCCGCATCTCATCACGGCTCTAACCGGCCCGATCAACGAGCTTGAACAGCGTATTCTGGATTCCATGCCGGCGATCGAACGCTGGTTTCGCCTGGAGTGGATGGAGCACACGCCTCCGTTCTACTCGTCTGTCGACATCCGCAATGCGGGGTTCAAGCTCGCCCCTGTCGACACCAATCTTTTTCCCGGTGGTTGGAACAACCTGACCGACGAAATGCTGCCTCTGGCAGTGCAGGCAGCCATGGCAGCGATTGAAAAAATCTGCCCGGAAGCCCGCAATCTGCTGATCATTCCTGAAAACCACACTCGCAATACGTTTTATTTAAACAACGTTGTGCAGCTCCAGCGCATCTTCAAGATGGCCGGGCTGAATGTGCGCATCGGTTCCATCAGCCGCGAAATCAAGAAGACCACGGTGGTCAATCTGCCCAACGGCGATTCGGTGACGCTGGAGCCGGTGATCCGCAACAAGCGCCGCCTGGGCTTGAAGGACTTCGACCCCTGCACCATCCTGCTCAACAACGACTTGTCGGCCGGCGCGCCGGGCATCGTCGAAGACCTGTACGAGCAATACCTGCTGCCGCCGCTGCACGCGGGCTGGAGCGTGCGCCGCAAGAGCCGTCATTTCCAGAGCTACGAGGAAGTCTCCAAGCGCTTTGGCAAGCTGCTGGGCATAGACCATTGGCTGATCAATCCGATGTTCACGCACTGCGAAGGCCTGGACTTCAACGACGGCACCGGCATGGACGGCCTCAGCACCCAGGTCGACATGCTGCTGACCAAGATCCGCCGCAAGTACAAGGAATACGGCATCAAGGAAAAGCCTTTTGTCGTGGTCAAGGCCGATCGCGGCACGTACGGCATGGGCGTGATGACGGTGCGCGACGCCAAGGACCTGGAAGTGCTCACCCGCAAGTCGCGCAACAAGATGGGCGTCATCAAGGACGGCCAGGCCGTGCATGACGTGATCATCCAGGAAGGCGTGCTGACCCAGGAACGCATGAACAACGCCGTGGCCGAGCCCGTGGTCTACATGATGGACCGCTATGTGGTCGGCGGCTTCTACCGCATGCACCCCGAACGCGGCGCCGATGAAAATCTCAACGCTCCGGGCGCAGGCTTCGTGCCGCTGGCTTTCGAGCACAGCACCCAGCTGCCCCAGCTCGGCGCCCGCCCGGGTGCGAGCGCGCCCAACCGCTTCTACATGTACGGCGTGATCGGCCGGCTGGCGATGCTGGCGGCGAGCTACGAGCTGGAAGCCACCAACCCCGACGCGGAAATCTACGACTGACCCTGGGCCGCCGCCGGTCACCACAGGCCGGCGGCGCACAATGGCGGCTTCATCAAGACAGGGGGCTCCAGGACAGTATTGATCCTGGGGACGTTCAGTGAATCACACAAAATCCTCGCTGGCAGCACTCACCTTGGGTGCCATTGGAGTGGTGTACGGGGATATCGGCACCAGCGTGCTGTACACCGTCAAGGAAATCTTCGGCTCCGGCCATGTACCTTTCACCCACGCCAATGTCTACGGCGTACTGTCCATCCTGTTCTGGACACTCACCGTAATCGTCTCGCTCAAGTACGTCACCTTGGTGCTGCGCGCCGACAACAACGGCGAAGGGGGCCTGGTGGCCATGCTGGCCCTGGCATCCCAGGCCGTCAAGGACCAGCCCCGGCTGCGCGCCGTGCTGCTGCCCATAGGCATCTTCGGCACCTCCTTGTTCTATGGCGACGGCGTCATCACGCCCGCGATCTCGGTGCTGTCGGCGGTCGAAGGCCTGGAAGTGGTCTCTCCGCACTTTCGCCAGCTCGTCATACCCCTGACGCTGCTGGTGCTGCTGGCCCTGTTTGCCGTGCAAAAGCGCGGCACCGCCGGCATAGGCAAGTTCTTCGGCCCCATCACGCTGCTGTGGTTCTTGTGCCTGGCGCTGCTGGGCGTGCGGCAAATTCTCGATCACCCCGAAATTCTCGCCGCCCTGAGTCCTCACCACGCCATCGGCTTCATCTGGCGCCAGCCGGGCGTGGCCTTCATCATCCTCGGAGCGGTGGTGCTGTGCGTCACCGGCGCCGAAGCGCTGTATGCCGACCTGGGGCATTTCGGCAAGAAACCCATCCGCCTGGCCTGGTTCGCCGTGGCCATGCCGGCGCTGACGCTCAATTACTTCGGCCAGGGCGCGTTGCTGCTGTCCCAGCCCGAAGCGGTCAAGAACCCGTTTTTCCACATGGCGCCGCCCTGGGCCCTGTTGCCGCTGGTGCTGCTGGCCACGCTGGCGACCGTGATCGCTTCGCAGGCGCTGATCACCGGCGCTTTCAGCGTGACGCGCCAGGTCATTCAGCTGGGCTATCTGCCGCGGTTGGAAATCCGCCACACCAGCGTCAAGGAAGCCGGGCAGATCTACATCCCACTGGTCAACTGGAGCCTGTTCGCGGCGATCGTGATGGCGGTGATGATGTTCCGCTCCAGCGGCAACCTGGCCGCGGCCTACGGTATCGCCGTCACGCTGGACATGCTGATCACCACGCTGCTGACCTTCTTCGTGATCCATTACCGCTGGCATTACCCCTGGCTGCTGTGCTGGGCGGCCACCGGCTGCTTCTTCGTGATCGATCTGGCCTTTTTCAGCTCCAACCTGCTCAAGCTGTTCCAGGGCGGCTGGTTCCCGCTGACCATAGGCGGCGTGGTGTTCCTGCTGATGATGACCTGGCGGCGCGGTCGCCAGTTGCTGCACGAGCGCATGCAAAGCGAGGCCATCGAGCTGCCGGGCTTCCTGCGTTCGCTGTGGCTGCACCCGCCGCAGCGCGTGGACGGCACGGCGGTCTTCCTGTCGGGCGAGCCCGGAACGGTCCCGCCAGCGCTGCTGCACAACCTCAAGCACAACAAGATCCTGCACATGCAGAATCTATTTGTCACCGTGCACAACCACGAAGTCCCCTGGGTGGGGATGGAGCGGCGGGTCCAGGCGACTTTCCTGGGTGGTCATTGCTGGCAGGTGGCCGTGCATTACGGCTTCAAGAACGACCCCGACCTGCCCAAGGCCCTGGCCCAGCTGCCGGACCTGGGCTATGCGCTGAACCCCATGAACACCAGCTACTTCGTGTCGCGCGATGTGGTCATCCCCGGCATGCGCCAGGGCATGGCACCGTGGCGCGAGAAGCTGTTTGCGCAAATGCACCGCAACGCCAGCCGCGTGTCCGATTTCCTGCGCCTGCCCAACAATGCGGTGGTGGAGCTGGGCTCCAAGATCGAGCTGTAAACCACTGTCGTCTCGGCGCCCGCTTGCGGGCGTGCCTGCTGCCAGAATAGGGCATGCAGTTCTTCAGAGATTCGAGCCTGTCCACGGTCGCCGCCGGCTTCATCGCCATGCTGGTCGGCTTCACCAGTTCCATCGCCCTGGTGTTCCAGGCCGCGCAGGCCTTCGGCGCCACGCCGGCCCAGACCACCTCCTGGGTCTGGGCGCTGGGCCTGGGCATGGGCTTGTGCACCCTGCTGCCGTCGCTGTGGCTGCGCCAGCCGGTGA
>JAMNYN010000129.1 GCA_023622805.1 Pseudomonadota bacterium
GACCCCCGCGACACGCGCTCGACGCTGTACTGCACCGACATCGTCAAGATGATCGAGTCGCCCGTGCTGCACGTCAACGGCGATGATCCGGAAGCCGTGGCGCTGGCGATTCAGCTGGCCCTGGAATTCCGCATGGAATTCGCCAAGGACGTGGTCGTGGACATCGTCTGCTTCCGCAAGCTGGGCCACAACGAGCAGGACACTCCTGCTCTGACCCAGCCGCTGATGTACAAGAAGATCGCTGCCCACCCCGGCACGCGCAAGCTCTACGCCGACAAGCTGTCCGCGCAAGGCATGGGCGAGACCCTGGGCGACGACATGGCCAAGGCTTTCCGCGCAGCGCTGGATGAAGGCAAGCACACGGCTGATCCCGTGCTGACCAACTTCAAGAGCCAGTACGCTGTCGACTGGAGCCCCTTCCTGGGCAAGCCCTGGACGGACGCTGGCGACACCGCCATTCCTCTGACCGAGTGGAAGCGCCTGGCCGAGAAGATCACCACCATCCCCGCGACGGTCGCTCCGCACGCGCTGGTGAAGAAGGTCTATGACGACCGCGCAGCCATGGGCCGCGGCGAGGTGAATGTGGACTGGGGCATGGGCGAGCACATGGCTTTTGCTTCGCTGGTCGCTTCGGGCTACCCCGTGCGTCTGTCGGGCGAAGACTGCGGTCGCGGTACCTTCACCCACCGCCATTCGGTGATCCATGACCAGAAGCGCGAAAAGTGGGACACCGGTTCCTACGTGCCTTTGCAGAACGTGGCCGACAACCAGGCTCCGTTTGTCGTCATCGACTCGATCCTGTCGGAAGAAGCCGTGTTGGGCTTCGAATACGGCTACGCATCGAACGATCCGAACACCATGGTCATCTGGGAAGCCCAGTTCGGCGACTTCGCCAACGGCGCCCAGGTCGTGATCGACCAGTTCATCGCTTCGGGTGAAGTCAAGTGGGGCCGCATCAACGGCCTGACACTGATGCTGCCCCACGGCTACGAAGGCCAGGGCCCCGAGCACAGCTCGGCACGCCTGGAACGCTTCATGCAGCTGGCGGCCGACACCAACATGCAGATCGTGCAACCCACGACGGCCAGCCAGATCTTCCACGTGCTGCGTCGCCAGATGGTGCGCAACCTGCGCAAGCCTCTGGTGATCATGACGCCCAAGTCGCTGCTGCGTAACAAGGATGCGACTTCGCCGCTGTCCGAGTTCACCTCCGGTGGCTTCCAGACCGTGATCCCCGAACAGAACGCCGCTGTCGTGGCCAACGCCGCCAAGGTCAAGCGCGTGATCGCTTGCTCGGGCAAGGTGTACTACGACCTGGTGAAGAAGCGTGCCGAGCGCGAGCAGGACGATGTGGCCATCATCCGTGTGGAACAGGTCTATCCCTTCCCGCACAAGGTGTTCGCCGCCGAACTCAAGAAGTACCCCCAGGCGACCGACATCGTGTGGTGCCAGGATGAGCCACAAAACCAGGGCGCCTGGTTCTTCATCCAGCACAACATCCACGAGAACATGCTCGACGGTCAAAAGCTCGGTTACTCCGGTCGCGCAGCATCCGCTTCGCCGGCCGTGGGTTACTCGCATCTGCACCAGGAACAGCAAAAGTCGCTGGTCGAAGGCGCATTCACCAAGCTCAAGGGTTTTGTTCTGACCAAGTAAGGCCGGAAACCCGAAATCAGTACAAACCTTTTGGAAAGAAACACCATGGCTATCGTAGAAGTCAAAGTCCCCCAGCTGTCCGAATCCATCGCTGAAGCAACCATGCTCACCTGGAAGAAGAAGGTCGGCGAAGCCGTCGCAGTTGACGAAATCCTGATCGAGATCGAAACCGACAAGGTGGTGCTCGAAGTGCCGGCGCCCGCCGCTGGCGTGATCACGGCCATCCTGCAAGGCGACGGCGCCACGGTGACGGCCGAGCAACTGATCGCCCAGATCGACACCGCCGCTGTGGCGGGTGCCGTGGCACCTGCCGCTGCTGCTGCCCCCGCGGCCGCTGCTGCTCCTGCCGCCGCCACCGCTCCTGCTGCCGCTGGCAACAAGGGTGACATCGCCATGCCTGCCGCCGCCAAGCTGCTGGCCGAGAACAACCTGTCGGCCGCCAACGTGGCTGGCTCGGGCAAGGACGGCCGCGTGACCAAGGGCGACGCCCTGGCCGCGATCAAGGGTGGCGTGCAATCCACCGCCGCCGTGATCCCCACCGGCGTGCCTACCAAGGCGCTGCCCCAGGTGTCCGCACCTGCCAGCAAGCAAGACCTGGGCGAGCGTCCAGAGCAGCGCGTGCCCATGACCCGTCTGCGTGCCCGCGTGGCCGAGCGTCTGCTGCAGTCGCAGTCGACCAACGCCATCCTGACCACGTTCAACGAAGTCAACATGGCGCCCGTGATGGCCATGCGCAAGAAGTTCCAGGACGACTTCACCAAGGAACACGGCGTGAAGATGGGCTTCATGTCCTTCTTCGTCAAGGCTGCTGTGCACGCGCTGAAGAAGTACCCGGTGCTGAACGCTTCGGTCGACGGCAACGACATCGTCTACCACGGCTACTTCGACATCGGTATCGCTGTCGGTTCGCCCCGTGGCCTGGTGGTGCCAATCCTGCGCAACGCCGACCAGATGAGCTTTGCCGACATCGAGAAGAAGATTGCTGAATTCGGCCAGAAGGCCAAGGACGGCAAGCTGGGTCTGGACGACATGACCGGCGGTACGTTCTCGATCTCCAACGGCGGCACCTTCGGTTCGATGATGTCCACTCCCATCATCAACCCGCCCCAGTCGGCCATCCTGGGCGTGCACGCGACCAAGGACCGTGCCGTGGTCGAAAACGGCCAGGTCGTGGTGCGTCCCATGAACTACTTCGCCATGTCCTATGACCACCGCATCATCGACGGCCGCGAAGCCGTTCTGGGCCTGGTCGCCATGAAGGACGCGCTGGAAGATCCCGCACGTCTGCTGTTCGACCTGTAAACCCTGCCCTGGTTAGGTCAACTGGCCATCCTTGAAACCCACCCCCCAGCGGCCCGCATCTTGCGGCGCAACGCCCGGCGGTGGGTTTTTTCCCAAATGCATTGAGAGAGTATTGAGATATGAGCAAGCAATTTGACGTCATCGTGATCGGTGCCGGCCCCGGCGGCTACATCGCTGCCATCCGCGCAGCCCAACTGGGTTTCAACGTCGCCTGTATCGACGAATGGAAGAACGACAAGGGCGGCCCGGCACTGGGCGGCACCTGCACCAACGTGGGTTGCATCCCCTCCAAGGCGCTGCTGCAGTCGTCCGAGCATTTCGAGCATGCCAAGCTGCACTTTGCCGACCACGGCATCTCCACCGGCGAAGTCGCCATGGATGTGGCCAAGATGGTCGGCCGCAAGGACGCCATCGTCAAGCAGAACAACGACGGCATCCTGTACCTGTTCAAGAAGAACAAGGTCACCTTCTTCCACGGCCGCGGCTCCTTCGTGAAGGCTGTGGACGGCGGCTACGAAATCCGCGTGGCTGGCAAGGAAGAAGAAGTCCTGACCGGTAAGCAAATCGTGGTGGCCACGGGCTCCAACGCCCGTGCACTGCCTGGCGTGCCGTTTGACGAAGTCAACGTGCTGTCCAACGACGGCGCGCTGCGTCTGGGCGCGACGCCCGCGACACTGGGCCTGATCGGCGCCGGCGTGATCGGCCTGGAAATGGGCTCGGTCTGGCGCCGCCTGGGCACGGAAGTGACCGTGCTCGAAGGCATGGACAAGTTCCTGCCCGTGGTCGACGAGCAGATCGCCAAGGAAGCCAAGAAGGCTTTCGACAAGCAGGGTCTGAAGATCGAAACCGGCGTCAAAGTCGGTGAAGTCAAGGTCGGCGACAAGGGCGTGACCGTGGCCTACACCAACGCCAAGGGCGAAGCCGTGACGCTGGCCGTGGACAAACTCATCGTCTCCATCGGCCGCACGGCCAACACCATCGGCCTGAACGCAGAAGCCGTGGGCCTGGCCCTGGACGAGCGCGGTGCCATCGTGGTGGACGACGACTGCAAGACCAACCTGCCAGGCGTGTGGGCCGTGGGTGACGTGGTGCGCGGCCCCATGCTGGCGCACAAGGCCGAAGAAGAAGGCGTGGCCGTGGCCGAGCGTATCGCGGGCCAGCACGGCCATGTGAACTTCGCGACGCTGCCCTGGGTCATCTACACCAGCCCCGAAATCGCATGGGTGGGCCGTACCGAGCAGCAACTCAAGGCCGACGGCGTCAAGTACAAGGCCGGCACTTTCCCGTTCCTGGCCAACGGCCGCGCGCGCGCACTGGGCGACACGACCGGCATGGTCAAGTTCCTGGCCGATGCCGAGACCGACGAAATTCTGGGCGTGCACATGGTCGGCCCCATGGTGTCCGAGCTGATTGCCGAAGCCGTGGTGGCCATGGAGTTCAAGGCATCGAGCGAAGACATCGCCCGCATCTGCCACGCCCATCCTTCGCTGTCGGAATCGACCAAGGAAGCGGCCCTGGCCGTGGACAAGCGCACGCTGAATTTCTGAGCGCGCAGCAGCTGATTCCAGCTGCCCCGGCCTAGTCGGGGTCCGGCCGAAAGCGCTTGCCTGGCAAGCGCTTTCGGCTTTTGTCATATCAACACCTTGCACCGGTAGATGCCCGCATGTCCCAGTCTGTTCGTGAGGCCTATGAGGCCGAATTGCTAGCCAAAGGTTTTCAAAGCGATCCTGCCCAATTGCGCGCCGTCGACGCCTTGCAGCGCTGCGCGGATGAGTGGGCGGCATACAAAGGCAAGCGCTCGAACGCCCTCAAGAAGCTGATCAACCGCCCGGACATTCCACAAGGCGTCTACATGTACGGTGGGGTGGGGCGCGGCAAGAGCTTTCTGATGGAATGCTTTTTCAACGCCGTGCCGCTCAAGCGCAAGGTGCGTCTGCACTTCCATGAATTCATGCGTGAAGTGCACCGCGAACTGGCGGGCCTGCAGGGCGTGCAGGATCCGCTGGACGTGCTGGCGAAGAACATCTCCAAGAAATACAAGCTCATCTGCTTTGATGAGTTCCACGTCGCGGACATCACGGACGCGATGATTCTTTACCGCTTGCTGGTGGCCTTGTTCGACAACGGCGTGGGCTTTGTCACCACCTCGAATTTCGTGCCCGACGGGCTGTATCCGAACGGCCTGCACCGCGACCGCATCCTGCCGGCGATTGCCCTGCTCAACCAGCGCATGGAAATCGTCAACGTGGACAACGGCACGGACTACCGCCGGCGCACGCTGGAAATGGTCAAGCTCTATCACACGCCCTTGGGTCCCGAGGCGGATGCCGCGATGGAGCAGGCCTTCAACCAGCTGGCCGAAGTCCAGGACGAAGATCCGGTGCTGCACATCGAAGCGCGTGAAATCCGCGCCCGCCGCCGTGCCGGCGGCGTGGTCTGGTTCGATTTCAAGACGCTGTGCGGTGGGCCGCGTTCGCAAAACGACTATCTGGAAATCGCCACCCAATTCCATACCGTGCTGCTGTCGGGCGTGCCTTTCATGCCGGTGAACATGGCGTCGCCCGCGCGGCGCTTCACCTGGTTGATCGACGTGCTCTACGACCGCCGTGTGAAAATCATCCTCTCGGCCGAAGTGGCGCCCGAGCAGCTCTACACTGAAGGCCCGCTGGCGCACGAGTTTCCGCGCACTGTCTCGCGGCTCAACGAGATGCAGTCCCAGGAGTTTCTGGCGCTCGAGCACCGCCTAGTTGATACCAGCCTGACCTGACGCCCATGCCATTGCACTGCCTGCCTTTTTGTCCTGCCCCCGCAGCGGGTTCTGCTGCGCTCCTGCGCCGCTTGCGCCCTGGTCTGGCGGGATTGGCCATGGGTTTGCTGCTGAGCGCGGGCGTGGCCCAGGCGCAGGAGCCAGGCCAGACCCGAGAGGCGGCACATGCGGCGCAAGTCGAGCGCGATGCGGTTCGCGCGCGCATTGCTGCCGAGCGCCAGGCCATAGAGCAGCGCCTCAGCCAGCAGGAGAGGGCTTGCTATCAGCGTTTCGCGGTGGAAGACTGCTTGCGCGACGTGCGCACGCAAGCCCGCCACGAAGACAATGCGCTGCGACAGCAGGAGCTGAAAATCAACGACATCGAGCGGGGCGAGAAGTCGGCCGCTCGCCTGCGTTCCATTGAACAAAAAAGCCTGGAGCCACGCGCCAAGGCACCGGTCGAGGGCAAGACCCGTGGCGCAACGCTTCCTGGCGGAGCGCCGGCCCCTGCGCGCACCGCGCAGGATGTGGCCAAGGACCAGGCGCTGCACGCGCAACAGGCGCGCGAGCGGGCCCAGACCCTGAGCCAACGCCAGCAGTCCCATGCGGCGGAGCTGGCACGCAAGCAGAGCACGGAAGTCGAGCGCCGCACGGCCGCGCGCGAGCGCAACGAGGCCAAGCAGCGCCAGGCGCAAGAACACAAGGAACGCCAGCAGGCCAAGGCCCAGGAGCAGTCGGACCGGAAAAAGCCGGCGCCGCTGCCGCTGCCGGCCACGGTGTCGCCCTAGGTGTTGATTTGCAATAGGTTGTT
Organism: Pseudomonadota bacterium; assembly: GCA_023622805.1. GTDB lineage: Bacteria > Pseudomonadota > Gammaproteobacteria > Burkholderiales > Burkholderiaceae_C > Comamonas > Comamonas bellezanensis. The sequence continues at coordinate 6,516 of JAMNYN010000129.1, forward strand.
CCCGCCAAGTCGGGATGCTGGAGACTTGTAGCCCAAGGCCGAGTGCGGTCTTCGGGCGTTGTAATAGGCCAAGAATGCAGGCAGCC
>JAMNYN010000396.1 GCA_023622805.1 Pseudomonadota bacterium
ACAAGCTGGCGAAAAGCCATCTGGATGCAATCGGAGAGGAAAAAAAATCGCTGGTGACGACTACTTACCTTCAAGGCCTCAAGAGTAAAACACGGAAGCCTTCCAAAGCTGTTGTTGAACAGCGCATACAGTCCAGCGACGATCAGGATGAGCGTTATATACTGCGACAGTACCTGCGTTTAACTGTTGATGAAAAAAATGCGAAGACGTTGGTCAAAAATCTGTGGGCTGACGCAGTAGAGCTAATAGAAATCTGGCTTGAAAAAAATCCGCAGGCTGAAATCGCTACAGAAATTAATGTTCTTCAAAATTATTTTGAAATTCTGGCACGTGAAAGTGAACTTCGTAGTTCCATTAAGACAACCGAATTAGATTTGGATGAAAATGCCTACGCCCACTACCCCCAACTGAGCGAAGCGGACACCAAGACGCTGGTGGTGGACGAAAAATGGCTGGCCGCTCTGAGCATTGCCATCCACGGCGAAATGGACCGCATTAGCCAGGCGCTGACGCAGCGGGTGAAAGAACTGGCTGACCGCTACGACACTCCCGTGCCGCAGATGGTCAGTTGCGTGGAGAAACTGGAGACCAAGGTGAACCAGCATCTGAAAAATATGGGGTTTGTATGGAACTGAAGGCGGGGTACAAGCAAACAGAATTGGGACTGATTCCGGAGGAATGGAGTGTCAAAACCATTGACTCGATTGCAGTGGTAACCGCAGGCGGCACCCCCAGTAGACAAATTGCTGATTTTTGGAATGGGGACATTCCTTGGGTAACAACTACCGAGATCAACTGGGACACGATTCGCGAAACCTCACAGTCAATCACTGCCAAGGGTTTAGCTAATTCAGCCGCAAAATTGATAACGCCAGGAGCGCTGTTAATAGCCCTTTACGGACAGGGGAAAACTAGAGGCAAGGTGGCAATTCTCGGGATTCAAGCTGCAACGAACCAAGCTTGCGCAGCAATTGCCATCTCACCAGCAGTTTCAAGAAAATTCGTCTTTCACTTTCTCGTCAGTCAATACAACGCGATCCGAGGCCTCAGCAACTCGGGTAGCCAAGAGAACTTGAGTGGCGGAATTGTCAAGTCATTATTGATCCCCATTCCGCCCACCAAAGCCGAACAAAAAGCAATCGCCGAAGCCTTGAGCGATGCCGATGCCCTCATCGAATCCCTGGATCAACTCATCGCCAAAAAGCGCCAAATCAAACAAGGCTCCATGCAGGAGTTGCTCACCGGCAAGAGGCGGCTTCCGGGGTTTCGAGAGAAGTGGGAGGCTAAGCGGTTGGCAGACCTTGCTGATATTCGTAGCGGAGGAACACCGAGCACGACGCAAGCCCAATTCTGGGATGGCGGAGTGATGTGGTGCACTCCCACCGATATAACCGTACTTAACGGGCTCAAGTACCTGAGCAGTACATCGCGGACGATTTCAGCCGAAGGGCTAAGAGCCAGTTCTGCCGAAATCATTCCGACCCGCTCAATTGTGATGACTTCGCGGGCGACGATTGGAGAGTGTGCAATCAACACTGTACCCATGACGACCAATCAGGGATTCAAAAATTTCATTCCTTTTGATAATGTTGACACAGAGTTCCTCTATTACTTGCTAATCACTCAGCGCACGGGATTTATTGGTTTATGCAGCGGAAGTACGTTCCTTGAAATTGGCAAAACACAACTCTCGGCGTATCAAGTCCAGGTGCCGAAAACAAAGTCTGAACAAGAGGCCATCAGCAGCATCCTCAGCGACATGGACACCGAACTCGCTGCGCTGGAATCCCGGCTCACCAAAGCCCGCCAGATCAAGCAGGGCATGATGCAAGAACTGCTCACTGGCCGGATCCGGTTGGTCTGAGAAAAAACGCACACATCTATGAGCGACCGTTACGCCGTCCAAGGCGTTCAAGGCGAATTCCAACCAGGCTCCAATGACTTGGTGCTGGCCAACAAACTGGGCATCCAGTCTGTGGAAGACATGGATGAACTGGAACTGGAATTGCTGCAACGGCTGTATGAGGACGTGCTGATAGCGCACCTACCCAACCGAGCTTTGGCGGTGGATGACTTGAAAACCTGGCATCGCCGCTGGCTGGGCAATGTCTTTGAATGGGCGGGTCAGGAACGCTCGGTCAACATGGGCAAGGATGGCTTCATGTTCGCGGCTTCCGCCCAGATTCCCCGATTGTTGGCGGAATTTGAGCGGTCTTGTCTGGCCCGCTGGACGCCTTGCCACGACATGGGCGCCGACGCGCTGGTGGAGGCCATTGCCATCACGCATGTGGAGTTCATCCTGATCCACCCGTTTCGCGAAGGAAACGGGCGCTTGTCGCGTCTGCTCGCAGATGTGATGGCAGTGCAGTCAGGCCGGGATCCGCTGGACTACAGCACCTGGAATGCTGACAAGGCCGGCTACATTCAGGCGATTCACCAAGGCCTTCGTATGGAATACGCCCCGATGAAACGACTGGTGGCCCAAGCGTTGAACGGTGGCGCCGCTTGAATCAGCTCGCTAGCTTGATGTGTGCAAACCGGTGTTGGCTACGGTTTTGCAACTTCTTTTCAAGCTGTTGCACGCTCAGCCCCGTCTCCAGCGCAGTGGAGCTAGCCACGGCCCGCCACACGGCTTGTGGGCTGGGTCTGACGGTCTGCGGGACGGGGACGTTTTTTTTGAGCATGGTCACATCGTGTGTATATAAGCACAGTGTACCGCGTGATTTTGGGGCGTGGGAGAAAACATCAATATGACCAACATTGGCAAGCCTGAGCAGGCCACGCAAAACCGCGTGGTCAAACTGTTCCGCGACGAACTGGGTTATCGCTATCTGGGCGACTGGGCCCACCGCGCTGACAACAGCAATATCGAAGAGCACTTGCTGACAGAGTACCTGACCAGCGTGGGCTACAGCCTGACACAGATCAGCACGGCGCTGTACAAGCTACGCACGCAAGCCAACCACCCTGACCGCAGCCTGTATGGCAACAATCAGGCCGTGTACCAGTTGCTGCGCTATGGCGTACCTGTCAAGACCGATGCAGGAAAAGTCACGGAGACCGTGCACCTGATCAACTGGAAGGCACCTGAAAGCAATCACTTTGCCATTGCCGAAGAAGTCACCCTCAAAGGCAAGCTGCATAGACGGCCGGACATTGTTTTGTACGTCAACGGCATCGCCATAGGCGTGCTGGAACTCAAGAACAGCCGGATCAGCATTGGTGACGGCATTCGGCAAAGCCTGTCCAACCAGCAGCCTGAATTCAACGCGTGGTTCTTCAGCACCGTGCAATTGGTCATGGCAGGCAATGACTCCGAAGGCTTGCAGTACGGCACCACCGGAACATCCGGAAAATTCTTCCTGACCTGGAAGGAAGACGAAGCCGACAACAGCCGCTACAAGCTCGATAAATACCTGCTCAAGCTTTGCAACAAGGCCCGCATCGTCGAGTTGATGCATGACTTTGTACTGTTTGACGGCGGCATCAAAAAGCTGCCCCGCGTGCACCAGTATTTCGGCATCAAGGCCGCGCAAGCGCATGTTCAGCAGCGCAAGGGCGGCATCATCTGGCACACACAGGGGTCGGGAAAGAGCATTCTGATGGTGCTTCTGGCCAAGTGGATTCTGGAAAACAACCCACAGGCGCGGGTGGTGATCATCACCGACCGCGATGAGCTGGACAAGCAGATCGAACGGGTGTTCACCGATGCGGGCGAATCCATTTGCCGCACCAGCAGTGGGCGCGATTTGATGAGCCAACTGGGCCAGGCCACGCCCCGGCTGCTGTGTTCTCTGGTGCACAAGTTTGGCGTGACGGCCAAGAATGCCGATGCGGACTTTGACGCTTTCATCAAAGACCTGCAAGCACAGCCCAGTTCAACGGTAGGCGAGGTGTTCGTGTTTGTGGACGAATGCCACCGCACGCAAGGCGGCAAGCTCAACCGCGTGATGAAAGCGCTGATGCCGAATGCCGTGTTCATTGGCTTTACCGGCACGCCCCTGCTCAAGAAGGACAAGGCGACCAGCCTGGACGTGTTTGGCGGCTACATCCACACCTACAAGTTCAGCGAGGCGGTGGAAGACAGGGTGGTGCTGGACTTGGTGTACGAGGCGCGTGACATTGACCAGGCGCTGGGCTCGCAGGACAAGATTGACCAGTGGTTTGATGCCAAGACCAAAGGACTGAACGACTGGCAAAAAGATGAGCTGAAAAGGCAATGGGGCACGATGCAAAGCGTGCTCAGCTCCAAAGCCCGCATGGACCGGGTGGTGGCCGACATTATTTTTGACTTCAGCGTCAAACCCCGCCTGTCCAGTGAACGGGGTAACGCGATCTTGGTGGCCTCCAGCATCTATGAAGCGTGCAAATACTTCACGCTGTTTCAAAAGACGCTGTTCAAGAGTCGCTGCGCGGTTATCACCTCGTACGACCCACAAGCCAAAGACATCACGCTGGAAGAGACTGGTGCCAACACCGAAACCGACAAGCAGTTCATTTACAACACCTACACCGACTTGCTGACCAATGTACAGGCTAAGCCAGGCAAGTCCAAGACGGAAACCTATGAAGACCAGGCCAAGGCGCTGTTCATCAAGGAGCCCGCCAACATGCGGCTGTTGGTGGTGGTGGACAAGCTGCTGACCGGCTTCGATGCACCGCCTTGCTCCTATCTGTACATCGACAAATCCATGCAGGACCATGGCCTGTTTCAGGCAATTTGCCGCACCAACCGGTTGGACGGCGAAGACAAGGATTTTGGCTACATCGTCGATTACAAGGATTTGTTCAAGAAGGTGGAAAACGCCATTGCGGTGTACACCTCGGAAATCGACCACAGCGCGGGCGGCGCGGATCCCGAAGTGATACTTCAAAGCCGTCTGACGCTGGGCCGGGAGCGGCTGGACGGCGCGCTGGAAGCCATGTTCTTGCTGTGCGAACCAGTGCAGCCGCCCAAGGACGAGTTGGCGCACATCCATTACTTCTGCGGCGACACCGAAAAGCCCGACGACCTGAAAATCCATGAACCGCAGCGCGTGGCCTTGTACAAGGGCGTAGTTGCCCTGCTGCGCGCCTACGCCAATGTGGCCGATGAAATGGCCCCTGCGGGGTACAGCGATGAGATCGTCAAAGCCATCAAAGCCAAGCTGGACCACTACTTGGCGTTGCGCGAAACCATCCGCAAGGCCAGCGGAGAAACACTGGATCTGAAGCCTTTTGAGGCCGACATGCGCCACTTGATCGACACCTACATCGAAGCGAGCGAGCCACGCAAGATTTCGCCATTTGATGGGGTGGGTTTGCTGGACCTGATCGTCAAAACCGGCATCGCCGATGCGATTGCCAACAAGCTGGCTGAGATGAAAGGCAATCAGCAGGCCATTGCCGAGAGCATTGAAAACAATGTTCGCAGCAAGATCATTAAAGACAGCCTGACCGACCCGGCTTATTTTGAAAAAATGTCCGCTCTGCTGAACGAGATCATCAAGCTGCGCAAGGACCGCGCCATCGAGTACGAAGAGTATCTGCAGCGCATTGCAGACATAGCCACCAAGGTGCAGGCGGGCAAGGCCGAAGATACACCGGCCAAGCTGGACTCACCGGGCAAGCGGGCTGTTTTCAACAACGTCAAGAACTCTCCGGTGCTGCAAGCCCACCAAGTGGCTGAACCAGAAGCTCCTTATGGCCACGCAGGCAGTGATGAAGACCCGACCGTTGTGCTGGCACTGAAGATCGACAGCGCAGTCAAACTGGCCAGGCCGGACGGGTGGCGTGGCGTCCAAGCCAAGGAACTGGTGATCAAGCGCGCACTGTATGGCGTACTCAACGATGTGGATGAAGTGGAACGCCTGTTTCTGATCATCTACGGGCATCAGGAATACTGATGGTCGAGACCATCGACTTGGGTGGCATCTCTGCCGATGTGGTCAGAAAACGCATCAAGCATGTGCACTTGAGCGTGTACCCCCCAGCGGGCCGCGTGCGGATCTCTGCGCCGGAGAACATGGCGCTGGACACCATTCGAGTGTTTGCCATTTCCAGGCTGCCATGGATTAAGGGACAGCAGCGCAAAGTACAGGCGCAGGCGCGTGAGGCCCCCCGCGACTACATAGACCGCGAAAGCCATTACTTGTGGGGTAAGCGGTATCTACTGACAGTGGTTGAACATGAGGCGGCGCCGTGCATCGACCTCCAGCACAGCGCCATCGTGCTCTCAGTTCGCCCTGAAACCACCACTGAACGACGTGAAGAATTGCTGGACGCCTGGTACCGGGAGCAGGTCAAAACGGTCGTTCCCTCACTGTTGAAAAAGTGGGAATCGTTGATGAATGTAAAGTCATCCAAGGTCTTCGTTCAGCGCATGAAAACCAAGTGGGGCAGTTGCAATCCGACCAGCCGCGCAATCCGACTGAACACCGACCTGGCCAAGAAGCCTCCCGAATGTCTTGAGTACATCGTGGTGCATGAATTGGCGCACTTGATCGAGCCCAGCCACAATTCCCGCTTCTTTTCGATATTGAATCTGTTCATGCCAAAGTGGCAGCACTACCGAGAAGAATTGAACAACCTGCCGGTGAG
>JAMNYN010000313.1 GCA_023622805.1 Pseudomonadota bacterium
TGACCGTGGTCTGCGGCGACAGCCACACCTCGACCCACGGCGCTTTCGGCGCGCTGGCCCACGGCATCGGCACCTCGGAAGTCGAGCATGTGATGGCCACGCAGACCCTGCTGGCCAAGAAGGCCAAGAACCTGCTGGTGCGCGTGGACGGCAAGGCCGCTCCCGGCGTCCAGGCCAAGGACATCGTGCTGGCCATCATCGGCAAGATCGGCACGGCCGGCGGCACGGGCTACACCATCGAGTTCGCGGGCCAGGCCATTCGCGACCTGTCCATGGAAGGCCGCATGACCGTGTGCAACATGGCCATCGAAGCCGGCGCGCGTGCCGGCCTGGTGGGCGTGGACGAGAAAACCATTCGCTACATCAAGGGCCGCCCGCTCGCGCCCACGGGACTGGAATGGGACCAGGCCGTGGCTTACTGGCAGACCCTGCAGTCGGATGCCGATGCGCAATTCGACGCCGTGGTCACGCTCGACGCCACGCAGATCGTGCCGCAGGTCACCTGGGGCACTTCGCCTGAAATGGTGCTGGGCATCGACGCCCGCGTGCCCGATCCGGACAAGGAAAAGGACAGCAACAAGCGCGGCGCCATCGAGCGCGCGCTGGCCTACATGGGCCTGGAGCCGGGCAAGGCCATCAACGACATCACCATCGACAAGGTCTTCATCGGCTCGTGCACCAACAGCCGCATCGAAGACATGCGCGAAGCCGCGGCCATGGTACAGAAGCTGGGCCGCAAGGTGGCCAAGAACGTGAAGCTGGCCATGGTCGTTCCCGGCTCCGGACTGGTCAAGGAACAGGCCGAGCGCGAAGGCCTGGATCTGATCTTCAAGGCCGCGGGCTTTGAATGGCGCGAACCCGGCTGCTCGATGTGCCTGGCCATGAACGCCGACCGCCTCGAGCCCGGCGAGCGCTGCGCTTCGACGTCGAACCGCAATTTCGAAGGCCGTCAGGGTGCGGGTGGTCGCACCCACCTGGTCAGCCCGGCCATGGCTGCCGCAGCCGCCGTGCACGGCCATTTTGTCGACGTGCGCCGATTCACCTGATTGGGGACAAAAGCGATGAAAAAAGCTGCTGCACTGTGCCTGGTCGCACTGGCCTTCACGCTCGCCGGCTGCAACACCGTCCAGGGCATGGGCCAGGACGTACAGCGCGCCGGCAATGCCATCGAGCGCGCCGCCCGCTGACGCCGCCACACCCGAACCGAAAAGAATTCCTTCCATGCAAAAATTCACTGTGCACCAAGGCCTTGTGGCCCCCATGGACCGCGAGAACGTCGACACCGACGCCATCATTCCCAAGCAGTTCCTCAAGTCGATCAAGAAGACCGGCTTTGGCGTGAACCTGTTCGACGAATGGCGTTATCTGGACCACGGCGAGCCCGGCCAGGACCCGGCCAGCCGCAAGCCCAACCCCGACTTCGTGCTGAACCAGCCGCGCTTCCAGGGTGCGTCCATCCTGATCGCGCGCAAGAACTTCGGCTGCGGCTCCAGCCGCGAGCACGCGCCCTGGGCGCTGGACCAGTTCGGCTTTCGCGCCATCATCGCGCCCAGCTTTGCCGACATCTTCTTCAACAACTGCTTCAAGAACGGCCTGCTGCCCATCGTGCTGCCCGAAGCCACGGTGGCCGAGCTGTTCGACGCCGTCAAGGCCTTCCCCGGCTACCAGTTGACCATCGACCTCGAGCGCCAGGTGGTGGTCCATCCCCAGGGCCAGGAAACGCCGTTCGAAGTGAACGCTTTCCGCAAGTACTGCCTGCTCAACGGTTTTGACGACATCGGACTGACCCTGCGCCAATCCGACAAGATCAAGGCCTTCGAAGCCCAGCGCCTGGCCACCAAGCCCTGGCTGGCCCATACCCTGGTGCAAGGCTGATCGCACCCAATGAACGGCTGGGCACGCGGGCGAGACCGGCGTGCCCAACCCTGTTTTACATCTCCACAGAGAACTCTCATGAAAATTGCAGTCTTGGCCGGTGACGGCATTGGCCCGGAAATCGTCGCGGAAGCCGTCAAGGTGCTCAACGCCCTCGACCTGGACTTCGACATGGAATCAGCCCTGGTCGGCGGTGCCGCCTACGCCGCCACGGGCCACCCCCTGCCCGAAGCCACGCTGAAGCTGGCCATGGAATCCGACGCCGTGCTGTTTGGCGCCGTCGGCGACTGGAAGTACGACACGCTGGACCGCCCCCTGCGCCCCGAGCAGGCCATCCTGGGCCTGCGCAAGCACATGGGCCTTTTCGCCAACTTCCGCCCGGCCATTTGCTACAAGGAACTGACCCACGCTTCCAGCCTCAAGCCCGAACTGGTCGCCGGCCTGGACATCCTGATCATCCGTGAACTCACGGGCGACATCTACTTCGGCCAGCCACGCGGCCGCCGCATTGCCACCGACGGCCATTTCCCCGGCGCCGAGGAAGCTTTCGACACCATGCGCTACTCGCGCCCCGAAATCGAGCGCATCGCCCATGTGGCTTTCCAGGCCGCGCAAAAGCGCAGCAAGCGCGTGACCAGCGTGGACAAGGCCAACGTGCTCGAGACTTTCCAGTTCTGGAAGGACGTGGTCACTGAAGTCGGCAAGGAATACCCCGACGTGCAGCTGGACCACATGTATGTGGACAACGCCGCCATGCAGCTGGTCAAGGAACCCAAGCGCTTTGACGTGGTGGTCACGGGCAATATGTTCGGCGACATCCTGTCGGACGAAGCCTCCATGCTCACCGGCTCCATCGGCATGCTGCCTTCGGCCAGCCTCAACTCCAAGGGCCAGGGCCTGTACGAACCCAGCCACGGCAGCGCGCCCGACATCGCCGGCAAGAACGTCGCCAACCCGCTGGCGACCATCCTGTCGGCGGCAATGATGCTGCGCTTCAGCCTGAACCAGGAAGCCGCGGCCCAGCGCATCGAAGCTGCCGTGCAGGCCGTGCTGGCCCAGGGCCTGCGCACGCCCGACATCTGGAGCGAAGGCACGACCCGCGTCGGCACCGCCGAAATGGGCGATGCGGTGGTGAACGCACTGCGCTGAACGCGCCAGGCGCTGCGAGGCGCCACCAGCCCACAAGGCAGCCAGCAATGGCTGCCTTTTTTTTCGCCCTGAGCTTGCAGGAAAAGCGCGGTGACCGGGGGCTTGTAGGCGGCCATCTATAAATAGCTCAAAACTATTGACCTGTTAATTTCAAATTAATAACCTCATCGCTCACCCACAGGCCGCGTCCAAACCGCGCGCCGCATCCGCGGTGCATGCCGACCCGCAACTTCCAGGAATTGCCATGACCACCACCCTCGCCCATCCCGACACACGCCAGGACGGCAGCGCCAGCCGCTCCATCGATACACCGGACCACGCCAGCGCACAGGCCATACCTGCTGCGAACGCACAGAATGCGACCGCGACGGCAACCGGACCGGGCGCGCTCCTGGCCTGGCTGCAGGACTCGGCGCAGACGGTGCGCTCAGCCGTCACCACCCTGCGGGAAGAAGCCAGCCAGCATCTCGCCGCCCACAACGGGACGACCGCCAAGGCCATCGCGCTCGGCAAGATCACGCTGCAGCACCTGTCCACCGCCGCCGAGGAAGTGCACTCCTTCCTCCTCGCGGAAACCACCCAGACCCTGTTGAGCAACACCGTGGACAGCTGTATTACCCTGTCGAACAAGGCGTTTCAAACCATCGCGCAGCCGCTGGCCAAACTGCCTGCCCAGACCTCCGACGCCAGCGACTTCGTGCTGAAATGGGCCGCCACCGCCGTCCCTGGCAGCCGGGTACTGTGTTCCGCGGCGCTGACCAAACTGCAAGACCTGGGCAGCACCCTGTGGCAGGTGTATCAGAAGACCGGCACCGATGGCGCAGAAAAAACGACAAGCACTGCTGATCTCAGCGCATTCACCGCCCCCTGCGCCACAGAACACAGCAGCGCTACAGCCGCTGGCTCGACCACGGCAAGCAAGCCCGAACCACGGCCCCTGACGCCCGATGACCCCGGCCTCAATCTGGGCAATGCGCTGCCGCCCCTGACGCAGCGGGACTCCATGGGCGCGACTGGCGACACCGACATGTACAACGATGAGAACCTGCCGCCCTCGCTGACCCGATGGATGTCGCAAGACCTTCCCCTGCCCCCCACGGAAACCGCGCAAAACGTCCAATGCATAGGAATCTGCGAAATTGCTGAAGGCGCCACCACGCCCTTACTCTGATCCACCCTGGTCGGCAGCAGGGGAACCCTCGCCGGATGGCGGGGGAATCCATTACAATGCGCGGCTATGTTTGCCGCCCACACCCGCTTGGTCCCGATGACAGCTGCCCCCCTGGCAGCCGTGGCTGCGCGCGCAACCATCATTACGACGATTAAAGGCTGACCCAGCCCGGTTCGTCGCGCGCCCTCTCCCGGCCAGACGAGCCGGGACCCCAGTCTGGTCGAACACTGTTTCTTAAACCAAAAGGGCGTTGAAAATGAGCAAGTTGGTAGGTTTGGTGGGCTGGCGCGGCATGGTCGGCTCGGTGTTGATGGATCGTATGCAGGCCGAAGGTGACTTCGATCAGATCGAACCCATTTTTTTCTCCACCTCGAATGCCGGCGGCAAGGCTCCGGCCATGGCCCGCACCCACACCACGCTGCAGGATGCCAACGACATCGCAGCGCTGGCCCGTTGCGACATCATCATCACCGCCCAGGGCGGCGACTACACCAAGGCCGTGTTCGGCCCGCTGCGCGCATCCGGCTGGCAAGGCCACTGGATTGACGCGGCTTCGTCGCTGCGCATGGAAGATGACGCCGTCATCGTGCTCGATCCGGTCAACGACGACCTGATCCAGTCCAAGCTGGCCGCGGGCGGCAAGAACTGGATCGGTGGCAACTGCACCAACTCCATCCTGCTGATGGGCCTGGGCGGCCTGTTCAAGGCCGATCTGGTCGAATGGGTCAGCTCCATGACCTACCAGGCGGCATCGGGCGGCGGCGCCAACCACATGCGTGAACTGCTCAAGGGCATGGGCGTGGTGCATGCGGCCGCGGCCGACGCGCTGGCCACGCCGGCTTCGGCAATTCTGGACATCGACCGCCAGGTGGCCCACACCATCCGCAACGACGTGCCCACCGAATACTTCGGCGCCCCCCTGGCCGGCGGCCTGATCCCCTGGATCGACGTGCAGCTGCCCAACGGCCAGTCCAAGGAAGAGTGGAAAGGCCAGGCCGAAGTCAACAAGATCCTCGGCACGGCGTCTGTCATTCCGGTCGACGGCCTGTGCGTACGCATCGGCGCCATGCGCTGCCACTCGCTGGCGCTGACGATCAAGCTCAAGCAGGACCTGCCCCTGGCCGAGATCGAAGCCCTGATCCAGTCGGGCAACCCCTGGGTGAAGTTTGTCGCCAACGACCGCGCGGTCACCGTGAAGGAACTCACTCCCGCCGCCGTGACCGGCGGCCTGGAAGTGGCCGTGGGCCGCGTGCGCAAGCTCAACATGGGCCCTGAGTACCTGTCGGCCTTCGTCATCGGCGACCAGCTGCTGTGGGGTGCTGCCGAGCCGCTGCGCCGCATGCTGCGCATTCTGCTCAAGTAAGCCACGCCCTGCGGGCCGCAAACGCCTCCTGGACTGCAATCCGCGGCCCAGGGGGCGTTTTCTCGTTGTCTCAAGACAACATCTGGCGCGCCCGCCAGGCGCCGGCCGCTGCCCGCACTGTCAGGTGTTGGACAATGCCCTCTGTCACCTTGGCTTGTCACTGCTATGCATTGCTGCTAAGGTCATTTTCTATATTGACGCGCAAAGCACCGGGCAGGGATTTTTCATGAGAACAACTATGCCGCTGGCTCGAGCCGCACAACCATAAAAGCTGACGCAACCATGCATCGTTGGAAACTCTCTGCACTGGCCGCTGCGGCCCTTGTCTCTGTCAGCCTGACGGCCACCGACGCCTGGGCCCTGGCACTGGGACGCATCAACATGCAGTCGGCTTTGGGCGAGCCTTTGCGCGCTGAAGTCGAACTGCCGCAGATCACGGCCGCCGAAGCCGACAGCCTGCAGGCCAATATCGCCACGCCTGCCGTCTTCCGCGCCCAGGGCATGGAATATTCGACCACGGCCAGCCAGCTCAAGGTCCAGCTGCACCGCCGCCCCGATGGCTCGGCCGTACTGCGGCTGAGCAGCGCGCAGCCCATCAACGAACCATTTGTCGACCTGGTGCTCAACGCCTCCTGGGGCGCCGGTCAGGTCGTGCGCAGCTATACCCTGCTGCTCGACCCTCCCGCCTTGCGCCGCCCCGCCCCGGGCGTGACGGCGGCCCCCCAGGCCGCCATGCCGGCAGCGCCTGCCGCCGCAGCACCTTCGCCCGCCCCTGCGGCCGCTGCAACGCCTGCGCCCGCCGCACCCCGCAGCCCCGCCGCCGCGCCAGCCCCCGTGGCACAGCAAGCCGCGGCCCCCAGCGCCCGCGCGGCAGCCGCGCAGACGGTGCGGGCCGGCGACACGGCAGGCCGCCTGGCCAGCGCCCATCGCCCGGCCGGCGTCTCGCTGGACCAGATGCTGGTGGCCATGCTGCGCGCCAACCCCCATGCTT
>JAMNYN010000519.1 GCA_023622805.1 Pseudomonadota bacterium
ATGCCGCGCAAATCCTGGCGGCTGTCGCGCACCTGCGCGCCGCCGGCGTACAGGTCGAAACCGTGCAGATCGAGGGTTGAGCGATGTTTGAAAATTTCTCTGAAATGATGCTGGAGCTGTTTGCCACTTCGCTGTGGGAAACCGTGGTGATGGTCGGTATTTCCGGCCTGGTCGGTGGCCTGCTGGGGATTCCGCTGGGCGTGTTCCTGCGCCTGACGGACGAAGGCGGCGTGCTGGAAAACGGCCCGCTGAACAAGACCGTGGGCTGGATCGTCAACGCCGTGCGCTCCACGCCCTTCATCATCTTGCTGGTGGCCATCATTCCGCTGACGCGCCTGATCACGGGCTCGTCCATCGGCACGGGCGCGGCCGTGGTGCCGCTGACGCTGGCGGCTGCGCCGTTCGTCGCGCGCCTGGTCGAAAGCGCGCTGCGCGAAGTCGACAACGGCCTGGTCGAAGCCGCCCAGGCCATGGGCGCGACCACCACCCAGATCGTCTGGAAAGTGCTGCTGCCCGAAGCCCTGCCAGGCATCGTCGCCGGCCTGACCATCAGCTTCGTGAGCCTGACCGGCTACTCGGCCATGGCCGGCGCGATCGGCGGCGGCGGCCTGGGCGACCTGGGCATCCGCTACGGCTACCAGCGCTTCCTGCCGGACGTGATGCTGGCCGTGGTCGTCGTGCTGATCTTCTTCGTGCAGGCCATCCAGAGCCTGGGCGACTGGGTGGTACGCCGCTTGAGCCACCGCTGAACTGCAGACAAGAGCCCCCAGGCTGGGGGGCGTGATGGGTGCCCGAACCGGGCCGGGAAACAGGAAAGTAGGAATTTGACGATGACCAAGCGCTCTTTGTTGCAGACCCTGGCCTTGGCGGCCGTACTGCCGTTGACGGCCCTGCCGGCGTTCGCCGCGGACCAGCAGGTGGTCATCGGCGTAACGGCCGGACCCCATGCCCAGATCGCCGAAGTCGCCAAGCGCGTCGCGGAAAAGAGCGGCCTCAAGGTCAAGCTGGTGGAGTTCGGTGACTTCATCCAGCCCAACGCGGCGCTGGTGCAAGGCGAGATCGACGCCAACATCTACCAGCACCAGCCCTTCATGGACGCGCAGAACAAGGACCGCGGCTACAAGCTCGTGCCCTTGGCCAAGGCCGTGAACCAGCAAATGGGCGTGTACTCGAAGAAGATCAAAAGCCTGCAGGATTTGAAGACCGGCGCCCGAGTGGGCATTCCCAACGATCCCACCAACGGCTCGCGCGCCCTGCTGGTGCTGGTCGAGCAAAAGCTGATCACGCTCAAGCCCGGCGTGGGCGCGCGCGCTTCGGTGCTCGACATCACGGCCAACCCCAAGAAGCTCAAATTCATCGAACTCGAAGCCGCGCAACTGGCGCGCTCGCTCGACGACCTGGATGCCGCGGCCGTCAACAGCAGCTACGCCGTGGCGGCAGGCCTGTCGCCGCAGAAGGATTCGCTGGCGCTGGAAAATACCAACACGCCCTATGTGACGGTGCTGATCGCGACACGCGCCGGCCATGAGAAAGACGCCGACCTGCTGGCCTTCGTGAAGGCCTACCAGTCGCCTGAAGTCAAGCAGTTCGTCGACAGCACCTTCAAGGGCGCGTACACGGTCGCCTGGTAAGGCGCTGGTGCCAGCCTGCGGGCTGGCCAGCTTCTGATGCGCTGCGCCTGGGCCCAGCGCTTTTTTTTCGATTTGCGATGGAGAGATTGCCATGACCCTGCCTTTTCATGATCTGGACCAAGCCCTGTTCGCGCGCGCCCAGACCCTGCTCGACGATGAGTGGCTGTCCAAGGATGCCGACCTCGCGCCCCTGCTGCCGGTGGTGCTGGCGCGCAACGTGGGCCAGGACTGGCACAAGGCGGGCACGTTCCGCCACCACCTGGTGGGCGTGGCCCGTTCGCTGGCCCTGTGGCAGCAGCCCAGGGACGTGCGCCTGCTGGGCCTGCTGCACAGCGTCTACGGCAATGCCTTTGTCGACCTGGTGAAGTTCGACGCCGCCAGCGAGCGCGGACGTCTGGCGGAGCTGGTCGGCGAGCGCGCCGAACACCTGGTCTATCTGTTTTGCACCATGAGCCGCACGCAGTTCGTGCAGCGCGTGATGGCCGGGCAGATCGAGGCCGACGGCTCCATGGTGCTGGAGAAGAACGGCCAGCCCATGCGGCTCACGCCGTTCGAAGTCGCGGCCTTCATCATCGTCAGCATGGCCGACAGCATAGAGCAGTGGTTCAGCTGGCAGGACGACATCTATTCGCAGTTTCCGCAGGTGCAAAGCCAGCGCCCGCAGGCCGTTCACTGGGCGGCTTCGCTGTGGCCCGGCCCCATGCGCCCCAGCGGCCGCATGCTGCACCAGATTGCCAGCCTGGGCCTGGCGCTGCAGCATCCCGCGCTGAAGAGCCTGTTGCCCCTGCCGCCGGTGTTCGGACAGTGCGCGCAGCCGCTCGCGGCCTCCGATGAAGCCGCGGCGACGTCGCTGTACTGGTCGGTGATCCAGCTGGACCAGCCCCTGGTCGACCTGGATGCCGCGACGGCGGTGCTCGAGCATGCCGTGCGCCACAACCCCTGGGTGGGCGAGCCGCAAATGGTGCTGGCCCAGCTCTATCTGTCGGCCGGCCGCGCCCAGGACGCCGAACGGGCGGCCAGCAGCGCGCTGCAGTGCTTCAGCGCCTGGGGCAATGCCTGGGACAAGCGCGTGCAGTGGGACGCCTGGGTGGCCTGGACGCGCATTCTGCGGCAATCGGCGCAGCAAGGCAGTTGGCCTGAGCGCCTGGACAAGCTCAACAACCTGGCGCTGCGCGGCTGACGGGGGCGCCGCCTGACAAGTGGCGGCTGCCTTGGCCTACGGCCTGGGGTCTGCCCGTGGGCGCAGCATGCCAGGAGGCGGATGGCTGTGCTGGGGATGGCCCTGCGCGCAGGCCGCCGGGAGCAAGGCCATGGTCGATTCCCGTTATGTGATTGCCGTGCACGGTGGGGCTGGCACGATATCGTCGTCCCACCCTGAGAGCGAAGCGCCCTACCACCAGGGCCTGCAGGCGGCGCTGGCGGCGGGCGCTGCCGTGCTCGAAGGCGGCGGCTCGGCGCTGGATGCGGTGCAGGCGGCGGTGGAGTCGCTCGAAGACTGTCCGTTGTTCAATGCCGGGCGGGGATCGGTCTACACCGCCGACGCGCGCCACGAAATGGACGCGGCGCTGATGGAGGGCAGCCATCTGGCAGCCGGCGCCGTGGCCGGCGTGCACCATGTGCGCAACCCGGTGGCGCTGGCGCGCAGCGTGATGGCGTCTTCCGGCCATGTGCTGATGGTGGGCGAAGGAGCGGAGTGCTTTGCGCAGCAGATGGGCCTGGCCATGGAGCCCGAAGTCTATTTCCATACCGATGAACGCCTGGCCCAGTTGCGTAGCACCCAGGGCGGTGCGCGGGACGCGCTGGCGGCGGCGGCCTTCCCGCAGGCGCCTATGCAGGAAAACGGCAAGTTCGGCACCGTGGGGGCGGTGGCGCGGGACTGCCATGGCCATCTGGCGGCAGCCGTCTCCACGGGCGGGCTGACCGGCAAGCGCCCGGGCCGGGTGGGCGATTCCGCCGTGATCGGGGCCGGCATCTATGCCAACGACTTGAGCTGCGCCGTGGTGGCCACGGGCACGGGCGAGCATTTCATCCGCACGGTGGCCGCCTACGATGTGCATGCACGCATGGTCTACCGGGGCCAGACCTTGCAGGAAGCCGCACCGGATGTGGTGTTCGGCGAGCTGCGGCGCATGGGGGGGCTGGGCGGTCTGATCGCCGTCGATGCCCTGGGCGATGTGCGCATGCCTTTCAATACTTCAGGCATGTACCGCGGTCTGCAGCGCCAGGGCGAGCACGCGCAAACCGCCATTTTTCACGATGAGTAGCTCAGGCCTTGGCTGGCGTCACGGTCGCGGCCGGCGGCAACGCGTCGGGCTGGCGGCGGGCGTAGCGGCCGGCAATCACGGCCGACACCATCAGTTGCATGGGGTGGAAAATCATCAGCGGCAGCACGATGCCGCCCACGGTGCTGGGCTCGAACAGCACCTTGGCCATGGGCACGCCGCTGACCAGGCTCTTTTGCGCACCGCAGAAGACGATGGTGATTTCATCTTCCTTGGAGAAGCCAAAGCGCCGCGCCAGCCAGGCGCTCAGGCCCATGGACAGGGCCAGCAGCAGCGCGCAGACCAGCACCAGGGCGAGCAACGCGGTCGGCGGGATCTTGGTCCACAGACCGGCCACGACCGAAGCACTGAACGCCGAATAGACCACCAGCAGGATGGAGCCCTGGTCCAGTCCTTTCATGCGCTTGGCATGGCGCTGCAGGAAAGGCGAAACCCAGGGGCGCAGGCAGTGGCCCAGCACAAACGGCAGCAGCAGTTGCAAGGCAATCCGGCCGATGGCCTGCAGCGGGTCGCTGCTCGAGGCGGTGTGCGACAGCAGCAGGCCCACCAGCAGTGGCGTGATCACAATGCCCATCAAGGTCGAGCCCGACGCGCTGCAGATCGCCGCCGGCATATTGCCGCGGGCCACGGCCGTGAGCGTCACCGCGGCCTGCACGGTGGCGGGCAGGGTGCACAGGAACAGCACGCCCAGGTACAGCTCGGTGGTGAGCAAAGGCTCGAGCACGGGCCGTAAGGCCCAGCCCAGCAAGGGGAAGACCACAAAAGTGATGGATGTGACCACCAGGTGCAGCCGCCAGTGGCTGATGCCGGCCCAGATGGCCTGGCGCGACAGCTTGGCCCCGTGCATGAAGAACAGCAGCGACACCACGGCCACCGTCAGCAGCTCCAGCCAGCGTGCCAGGTAACCGTAGACCGGCAAGACGCTGGCCAGCAGCACGGTGCCGATCAGCATCAGGGTGAAGTTGTCGGGGAGATATCGGGGTCGGGCCATGCCGTGCTTTCAAAAATGGGAGCAGACCGCGCAGTCTGCGTTCAGGGCCTGATTGGATGGCATCTGAATTCAAAAGTGAAATGTATTTATCTGATCGTTCTATAATTTTTACTCATGAATATCACTTTGCGCCAGCTGCGCGTGTTCCTGGCCGTGGCCCAGCAGCAGAACTTCAGCCGTGCAGGCGAATTGGTGGGCCTGACCCAGCCGGCCGTGAGCCGCAGCATCACCGACCTGGAGCAGCAGTTGGGGCTGCAGCTATTGCATCGCAGCACACGGGAAGTGGAATTGAGTGATGCCGGCCGCATGCTGCAAGGCCGGGTCGCACGGGTGCTGGACGAACTGGACGCGACCTTGCTCGAAGTGCGCGGCCTGGCCACCCAGCGCCACGGCAGGGTGCGCGTGGCCAGCAGCCCGACCCTGTCCGCCCACCTGATGCCCGAGTGCATTGCCCTTTGCCAGCAACAGCACCCGGGTTTGCAATTGCAGCTGCTCGACCGCATGCAGCAGGGCGCGCTCGACAGCGTGCATGCCGGCGATGTCGACTTTGGCGTGGTCATCGATCCCACCGAGCACGAAGACCTGCACTGCGAATCCATTTTGTCCGAGCCGTTTTGCCTGGTGTGCCGGGCCGACCACCCGCTGGCGCAGCAGGCGAGCGTGCATTGGCGCGACCTGGCGGGCCAGCCGCTGGTGCTGCTGGACCATGCCTCGGGCAGCCGCCGCCTGATCGACCGCGCGCTGGAGCAGCATGTCCAGACCTGGCAGGTGGTGCAGCAGGTGGGGCATACCACCACCATCTTCAGCATGGTCCAGGCCGGGCTGGGCATCACCGTGGTGCCCAGACTGGCCTTGGCGGAGCAGGGCGGTGAAAGCGCCGGCCTGGTGCACCGGCCCCTGCTGCCCGTGGTCGAGCGGCAGGTGATGCTGGTGCACCGGCGCCACCGCAAGCTCGCACCTATGGTGCAACTGGTCTGGGATGTGGTGCGTGACGTGGCCTATACCCGCTGGAGCCGCCTGCCCGGGATCGAGGGCGCCTAACGGCGAACAATGCCGGCCGGCGCCGCGGATTTTTGCGGGTTCAGGGCCATCCAGTGCCTTGCCTCGCGCCAGCAAAGGTATGATGGCGCTCCATTGACGGCCAGTGCAGCAGGGGCCCTGCCTGCGCTGGCGTATGTATTCACTGCCCGTAGCTCAACCGGATAGAGCAATTGCCTTCTAAGCAATAGGTCGGGGGTTCGAGTCCCTCCGGGCAGGCCATTTAGGCGTCTCACGCCGCACCAAAACATCGCAAAACCCGCGTACCTTATAGGTGCAGCGGGTTTTTTGTTGCCTCACGTCGTGTCAGGATGCGTAATGACATACCAACTCTTTGTTGGTATTTCTGTTGGTACTTGGTTGTACCAACAACGCAGATACCAACAACTCAGATACCAACGGGGGTCACATGGCGCTGACGGACACCTTTGTGAAGAACGCCAAGCACAGCGGCAAGTCTGTCGGCGACAAGCATTCTGTGAGATAGCCCCTTGATTCCCCAGCCCCGTCCTGTCGCTTATCTTTAGAGATAGGAATAGGACTGTGCATATGACTAGACATACGGAGTCAGTAGAGGTAGTCGTGACGGACCA
>JAMNYN010000766.1 GCA_023622805.1 Pseudomonadota bacterium
CCGGTGATCAGCATCACCTTGCCTTCAAATGTCTTCATGGGCTGTCTCCGTTCAGGCCGCGACCGGCTGGGTCGGCGTGAATTTTTCGTAGTGGAAATTCGCCGGCGTAATGCCCGCGGACCTGAAGTGCTGCTGCACCGCGTCCACCATCGGCGGCGGGCCGCACAGGTAGACATCGACATTGCCGGCGTGCAGCACCGCGGCCGGCATATGCTGGGTCACATAGCCCTGGCGCTCGTGCGTGGTCGCGGCATCGGCCACGCAGGTGCTGAACGTGAAGCCGGGAATGCGCTGGGCGTAGTCGGCAAGCCTGTCCACCAGCACCAGATCCTGGTCGCGCGTGACGCCGTAAATCAGGTGCACGGGCTGGTCCGTGCCCTGGCGCGCCAGCACTTCAAGCATGGAGAGAAACGGCGCCAGGCCCGTGCCGCCGGCGAGCAGCAGCAGCGGCCGGGTCACGGCGCGCAGATAGAAGCTGCCCAGCGGACCGGTCATCTCCAGCGCCTGCCCGGCCTGGGCGGCTTGCAGCCACGAGCTCATCAGTCCGCCCGGCACCTGCTTGACCAGAAAGCCCATGCGGCCTTCGCCCGGCGGGGAGCTGAACGAATAGGACCGGTGCTGGCTGCTGCCGGGCACGCCGATGTTGACGTACTGCCCGGGCAGGAACACCGGCGCCGCGTCCGGCGCGTCCAGCACCAGTTCGTAGGCCGCGTCGCCCAGGCGCGCCACCTGCGCCACCGAGGCCGCGAACTGCGCGGTGGCGGTCTTGCAGGCCGTCGACGACATGGGCACCGAAATCACGCAGTCGGAGCGCGGCACCATCTGGCAGGTCAGCACCAGGCCCGCGCCGGCCTCCTCCTCGGTCAGCGCCTCGTCGATGTACTCGTCGCCCAGGTCATAGGTTCCCGCCTCGGCGCGGCACTTGCAGGTTCCGCAGACGCCGTCCGAGCAGTCCATGGGCAGGTTGATGCGATTGCGAAACGCCGAATCAAGCACTTTTTCCTTGGCGCCGCAGTCGATGAAGCGCGTGACGCCGTCCTCGAAATTGAGCGCGATGCGATAGCTGGTCATCGTCGATCCCTCCGTGTCAGATGTGATAGATGTCGATGACCTGGCGGATGTAGTCGTCCTTGAGGACGATTTTCTTACGCAGGATCAGATAGCTGCCGTCCGCGGCCTTCTTCAAGGTCACGAAGATGGTGCCGAAGAACTGGTCGGTTGCCTTGTAGCGGTGGCTCAAGGTATGGAAGTTGTAGCGCACGTCGACCAGCTCGCCGCGCTCGTCGAGCACCTCCACATTGCTCAGCATGTGGCTGGTGCGCGGCTCGGGCATGGACGCGCTCGAGCGCTCGGTCTGGATGCGGAACACCCGGTCCTCGAGACCGTTGCGGTTGGGGTAGTAGATCAACGAGATCTCGCTGTGCGGGTCTTCGGTCAACTGGTCGTCGTCGTCCCAGGCGGGCATCCAGTACTCGGCTTCGGGCGCGTACAGCGCCAGCCATGGTTCCCACTCGCGATCGTCAAGGTGGCGCGCTTCCCGGTAGAGGAAGGCACAGATGTTGGCGTGATCCGCGCTCATGGCTGTGCTCCTTCGCGTTCGCACTTCACTGCGCGGCGCATGGATTCGGCCCAGTACTCGTGCTGGCACACGAACAGTCCCTCGTCCTCGCTGCGCCCACCGCTGATCAGCGGCTTCATGCCCATCTGCTGCGCGTTCTCGTCAGGCCCCTCGACCCACAGCGGCGCGCCGCGGCTCAGATCGTTCCACGGCGCGGCCTTGCCCGCGTAGCCGGTCTGGCAGGAGCGGAACTCCTCCAGATCGTCGGCCGTGCCCATGCCCGAGACGTTGAAGAAGTCCTCGTACTGGCGGATGCGCAGCGCGCGGTCCTCGGCGCTTTCGCCCTTGGGCGCGAAGCAGTAGATGGTGATCTCGGTCTTGTCGACGCTGATCGGGCGCGTGACCCGGATCTGCGTGGAAAACTGGTCCATCAGGTAGACATTGGGATAGAGGCACAGATTGCGCGTCTGGCCGACGATGAAGTTCGCCGTGTCCGCGCCCAGGCGCTGCTCGAGCTCCTCGCGGCGGTGGTAGACCGGACGCACTTCGGGGTTCATGGTCTGGGTCCACAGCAATATATGGCCATGCTCGAAGCCGTAGACGCCGCCCACGCTCTTACTCCAGCCGTTGGCGTCCACCGCCTTGGTACCGCCGTCCTTGCGCCGGCCCATGGTCGCGGCGTAGTTCCAGTGCACCGAACTGACGTGGTAGCCATCGCTGCCGTTTTCCATCTGCAGCTTCCAGTTGCCGTCATAGGTGTAGCTGGAATTGCCGCGCAGCACTTCCAGACCCTCGGGCGCCTGGTCCACGATCTGGTCGATGATGACCCGGGTCTCGCCCAGATAATCCGCCAGCGGCAGCACGTCGGCGTTGAGGCTGCCGAACAGAAAGCCCTTGTAGCTTTCAAAGCGCGCCACCTTCTTCAGGTCGTGCGAGCCTTGCGTGTTGAACTGCACCGGGTACTCGGTGGTCTTCTCGTCCTTGACCTTGAGCAGCTTGCCGGTGTTGCTGAACGTCCAGCCGTGGAAGGGACAGGTGAAGCTGCCCTTGTTGCCATGCTTCTTGCGGCACAGCATCGCGCCGCGGTGGGCGCAGGCGTTGATCACGGCGTTGAGCTGGCCGTCCTTGCCGCGGGTGATGACCACCGGCTGGCGGCCGATGGTGGTGGTGAAGTAATCGTTGATCGCCGGAATCTGGCTCTCGTGCGCGAGATAGACCCAGTTGCCTTCGAAGATGTGTTTCATCTCCAGCTCGAAAAGCGCGGGGTCGGTGAAGATGTCGCGGCGGCAGCGGTAGACGCCGCTGTCCTTGTCATCCTGCAGGGCCGAGTCCAGCAGTTTTTCGACGTCAGCGTAGCGATCTGCTGAGGCGGTCGTGTTCATGGGAATTTCCTTGAAGTGGGTTCATCCGCCGCGATGCCCATCGCGGTCCGGGGGCTGCAGGAAGGCCCCGCAAGGGGCTGGGGTCAATGGCCGTCAGGCCGCCAGGCGCGCGCGCTCGACGATCTGGTTGTCAACGCCGTCGACCAGCGCGCTGAGCGTGATATCGAACGCGATCTCGGCAAACGGAGCGCTCAGGCCGTTGCGCTGGATGCTGTCTGCATCGCTGCGCTCGACCAGCGGCGGCACCAGGCCTTCGCGCGTGGCATAGGCAAAGTCGTCATACACCAGCGGATCGCCATCGATATTGATCTGCGTGGTCAGCTTGCGGTGGCCTTGGGCGCTGACGAAGAAATGGATGTGCGCGGGGCGGTTGCCATGGCGGCCGAGCTGGTTGAGCAGCGCCTGGGTTGGGCCGTCGGGCGGGCAGCCATAGCCCACGGGCACGATGCTCTGGAAGCGATAGCGGCCCTGCGCATCGGTGACGATGGTGCGGCGCATATTGAACGGCTTTTGCTCGCCGGTGGGATCGAAGTGCGAATAGAAGCCCTTGGTGTTCGCGTGCCAGACTTCCACCGTGGCGCCGGGCAGCGGCCGGCCGTCGGCGCCATGCACCGTGCCGTGCATGATCAGCGTGTGGCCGTTGGCGTCGCTGCCGTCGTCCAGGCGCGCAAAGCCCTGCTCCACCGGTGCGCCGGCGACATACAGCGGCCCTTCGATGGTGCGCGGCGTGCCGTTGGCCACGCCCAGCGCCGCGTCTTCGGCGTCCATGCGCATGTCGAAATAGCGGTCCAGGCCCAGCCCGGGCGACAGCAGGCCGGCTTCGCCGCGCGCGCCCAGCTGGTTCAGGTAGGCGACACCGGCCCAATACTCGTCGGAAGTGATATCCAGGTCTTCGATGGTCTTGAACAGATCGCTGAGGATGCGGTGGATGATGGCCTTGGTGCGCGGATTGCCGCCTGCCTGGTCGAGGCCGCTGGCCAGGCGCAGAAAGTCCTGGACTTCGGGGGTATCAAAGATTTGCGTGTTCATCGTGGTCTCCTGGACGTGGGTTTGGTGTGATCGAAAAGGCTTTGCCCGGCCAGGGGCCTCAGGCAAAGGTCGGGACGCTGACGCGCGTGCGGTCGCGGCGGAAGTGGCGCACGCGGTCTTCGTCCAGCGCGATTCCCAGCCCCGGGCCGGCGGGAAGCGTCAGGTGGAAATCCTTGTATTCCAGCGGCTGGGTCAGGATCTCCTCGGTCAGCAACAGCGGGCCGAACAGCTCGGTGCCCCACTGCAGCGCGCGGAAGGTGGAAAACACCTGGGCCGAGGCGATGGTGCCGAAGGCGCCTTCCAGCATGGTGCCGCCGTACAGCTCGATCTGCGCCGCATCGGCGATGGCCGCGACCTGCTGCGCGAGCTGCAGGCCGCCGGACTGCTCGGTCTTGATGGCAAACACATCGGCCGCGGCGTTGCGCGCCAGGGCAAATGCCGTCGCCGGGCCCATCAGGGATTCGTCGGCCATGATCGCGATCGGGTATTTGCCCTTGAGGCGGGCCAGGGCCTCGGCGCTGGCCACGGGCTGCTCGGCCAGCTCGCAGCCGGCATCGACCAGGCCGGCAAGACCGTACTGGGCCTGCAGCTCGGTCCAGGCCATGTTCACGTCGACGCGCACCACGGCCTGCTCGCCCAAGGCCTTGCGGATCGCGGCCACATGCGCGACGTCCTCGCGCACCGGCTTGCGGCCTATCTTGAGCTTGAAGATGCGGTGGCGGCGCTGGTCCAGCATGCGCTGCGCCTCGTCGATGTCCTTTGCGGTATCGCCGGACGCCAGCGTCCAGGCGACGGGCAACCGGTCGCGCAGGCGCCCGCCCAGCAGCTCCGACACCGGCAGGCCCACGCGCTGGCCCAGCGCGTCGAACAGCGCGGTTTCCACCGCGCATTTGGCGAAGCGGTTCTCGCGTATGCCCCGGTCGAGCCCGGCCATCACGGCCGCCACGCGGTTGGCGTTCGCGCCCAGCAACTGGGGCGTGAAATAGGTATCGATCGCCAGCTTCATGCCTTCGGGCGACTCGCCGCCGTAGGCCAGGCCGCCTATCGTCGTGCCTTCGCCCACACCGATCGTCCCATCGGCGCAGTGGATGCGCACCAGCATCAGGGTCTGGCCGCTCATCACGGCCATGGAGAGCTTGTGGGGACGAATCGTCGGCAGGTCGACCAGCATGGTCTCGACCTTTTCGATGATCACGGGTGCGGCGGCGCCTGCGGCTGGCTGCAAGGAACGGGATGAATGTTGCATGCCTCCATTGGAATCCTCGCCCCCCGCAGCACGCCAACACCAAATCAATCTAGTTCGATACCTTTTCCATATAATCCATCCAGACCACATTGAAAAACAATGACTTACGACTCATAAATCACCAACCATATCGTTTTCCCTTATGGATCTACGCCAGCTGCGCTACTTCGTCGCCGTCGCCAACACGCGCAATTTCACGCGTGCCGCAGAACAGATGCACATCGCCCAGCCCCCGCTGAGCCGTCAGATCCAGCTGCTCGAAGAGGAGCTGGGCGTGCAGCTGGTGCTGCGCAACAGCCGGCCCGTGGCACTGACCGAAGCCGGCAGGCTGTTCTACGAACAGTCGCTGCAGGTGCTGCAGCGCGTCGATCAGATGAAGACCGGCATGCGCCATGCGGGCCGCAACCTGCGCCAGTCGATCTCCATAGGCTATGTGGGCTCCACGCTGTACGGCGGCCTGCCTATGCTGGTGCGGATGTTCCGCCAGAAGTACCCGGACACCGATGTGCACCTGGTCGACCTGAGTTCGGTGCAGCAGATCACCGAGCTCAAGTCGGGCCGCATCGACCTGGGATTCGGCCGCATCAGGACGCGTGACACCTCGGTGGCGCGCTCCGTGCTGCGCGAGGAAAGACTGGTGCTGGCGCTGGCGCCGAGTTCACCGCTGGCCGCACGCAGCGGCCCGGTGCGGCTGAGCGAAATCGCCAACCAGCACCTGATCGTGTTTCCCAAGGAGCCGCGGCCCAGCTACGCCGACCACGTGCTGGGCCTGCTGCACGAGCAGGCCGTGCCGCTGGTCCAGGTGCATGAAGTGCGCGAGCTGCAGGCCGCGCTCGGGCTGGTGGCCTGCGAAATCGGCGTGTGCATCGTGCCCGCGGCGGCCCGGCTGCGCTCCGACCTGGTCTATCGCCTGATCGAGGACGAGCAGGCGACCTCGCCCATCATCCTGAGCCACCGCCTCAACGACGACTCGTGGTACATCCCGGCGATCAAGGAGCTGATCGCGCTGATGTATACGCAAAATCCCCCCTGGCTCGATTTCCAGACCAACGCCTTTCCCAGCACCACTGCGGCATCCGACGAAGGCCAGGAAACCGCGCCGGCGTCCCCGGCCAAGCCGCGCGGCAGGAAAAAAGCCGGCCCTTGACGCTCAGTCGCTCACCAGCGCGCGCATCCAGTCCGGCAGCGGGCTGGCTTTTTGCAGCGCCGCATCGACCCAGATCACGGTCGCGCCACCGGCCGCGCAAATCACACCCGGCTGGCTTTCGCGCTCTATAGTGCACCAGCTCTCGAACGTGCAGCGACCCGGGTCGCTGAC
>JAMNYN010000218.1 GCA_023622805.1 Pseudomonadota bacterium
ATGGACAGCCATGGTGGTGGCCGGTGTCGTGGGAGCACTGGCAGCGTGTGGCGGGGAGGATGAGGGGTCGCAGGCCGACCACAGCGGCGCGCGTGGGTCGCTGCTGCAGAATCCTCCACCGCGCACTTTTCTTGCGACGGCCGGGGACTTCAAGGCCCAGCTCGCGGCCACGCCCGCGGGGCGCGATTTGCTGGCGGTGGTGGGCGAACCGCTGTGTGGCGTGCAGGTGCACTCCGTGGAGTACGGCACGGTCGGCGCCCAGGGCGAAAAAACCAATGCCACCAGCGCGCTGATGCTGCCCAGGGGCGGCAGCGCGGCCTGTTCGGGTCCGCGCCCCATCCTGCTCTTCGGCCATGGCACGGATGTGCGGCGCGCTTACAACCAGGCGGAAATCACCGATCTCAGCCGCCCGGGCGCGGTGGCTGGCCTGCAGCTGGCAGCGACCTTTGCGGCCCATGGTTACATCGTCGTGGCCCCGAACTACGCCGGCTATGACCGGTCGCGGCTGAGCTACCACCCCTATCTGGTGGCCGATCAGCAGTCCAAGGACATGATCGATGCGCTCACGGCGGCGCGCAAGGCGCTGCCCTGGCTGGCCGCCAGCGACAACGGCCAGTTGCTGCTGTCGGGCAACTCCCAGGGCGGTCATGTGGCCATGGCGACGCACCGCGCGCTGCAGGCCGCGGGAGAGCCCGTGACGGCGTCGGCGCCCATGTCCGGGCCCTATGCGCTGGCCAGTTTCGGCGATGCCATTTTCTACGGCCAGGTGCCCCTGGGCAGCACGGCGTTCACACCCTTGCTGGTCAACGCCTACCAGCAGGCCTACGGCAACCTCTACCGCCAGCCGGACGAGGTCTATTCCCCGCGTTACGCGCCCTACATGCCAGCACTGCTGCCTTCGGACGTTTCGCTGGGCGAGCTCTGGGCCCAGGGCCGGCTGCCGCCGACCGCGCTGTTCAGCCTTGTGGCGCCAGCGCCGGGCCTGGAAGCCATTACCCCACCGACCACGCCTGCCGCCCAGGCGCCGCTGTTCGCCCTGGGTTTTGGCCCTGACCATCTGGTGACGAATGCCCAGCGTCTGGCCTATCTGCAAGACGCCATGGCCCGGCCGGACGGCGTGGTGCCCGCGTTCACCACCGGCCTGCCGGCGGCCGCGCCCGGCCACCCCATGCGCCAGGCGCTCAAGGCCAATGACTTGCGCGGCTGGGTGCCGGCGCGGCCCGTGCTGCTGTGCGGCGGCCATGCCGACCCGACGGTGTACTTCGGCCTCAACACCGGCGTGATGCAGGCCTTGTGGTCGCCGCCTTCACCCGCGGCCATGGCCCCGGGCCGGCTCACGGTGCTGGATGTGGACGCCCCCATCAGCGGCGGCGATGATCCGTTTGCCGCGGTCAAGGCGGGCTTTGCCCTGGCCAAGGCTACGGCTGCGGCGCAAGGCGGCGCTGCGGCCGTGGTCACGCTGTACCACGGCGTGCTGGTGCCGCCGTTTTGCAGCCTGGCGGCGCGCCGCTTCTTTCAGCAGGTGATCGCCCAGGAGCAATGAAGCGCAGTGCGCCGGCCATGAAAAAACCGACCCAGGGGGTCGGTTCGTGGCAAGGCCGTGGGCCGGTGATTTACCAGCGTGCCTTGAGCTTGTCGTAAGCGTAGGTGCCGAACTGGCGATAGGCCGAAGGCGTGAGGTAGACCTTGTCGGCGAACAGGTAGGCATTCTGGCTGGCGCCGGGGAGCAGCGTCGACGCGGTGCACAGCGCCGAGTTGATCTGGCCTGCGCCAATGCCAATGCCCGGGCCTGGATCCACCGAAGTGCAGACCGGGGTGGTGACGTTCGTGAAGCTGTAGCCGCTGGGCGAAAAGACGAGCAGGTTGACGTAATAGGTCAGGTCCACGTACAGCGCGACATTGCCCAGGTCATTGACCCCGATCAGCAGGCTTTCGTTGAAGGCCTTGCTGGCGGCGGAGGCGACGTCGACCTTGCCTTTTTCAAT
Source organism: Pseudomonadota bacterium (assembly GCA_023622805.1). GTDB lineage: Bacteria > Pseudomonadota > Gammaproteobacteria > Burkholderiales > Burkholderiaceae_C > Comamonas > Comamonas bellezanensis. The sequence continues at coordinate 1,986 of JAMNYN010000218.1, forward strand.
CGCCCACAGCGATTTGCCCAGGTCGTAGGTGCCGGTGAACACCACATGCTTGGCGCCGGCGTTGGTCAGGCGGCGGATCTGGTCGGCGTACTGCTTGCCGAGCGTGCGGGCCGTGGCTTCGATCTGGGTGGGAGTCTGCGTGCCGTCGATCACGGACGACAGGGCGACGATCATGTCGCTGGTGCCGGCGCTGAGCAGCAGCACATCGTCTTTTTGCAGGGCGCTGCCCGAGGCCAGGAAGCTGTCGATCTGCGCGGCCAGCGTAGGCGTGGCGGCATTGCCGGCGGCATCGGGCGTGGCCGCGATGCGGGCATTGCCGTAGGCGTAGTTCAGGCCGCCCTTGGACGAAGGGGTCAGTGCCTTGCCGTACTGCTGGGCCACGTAGAGGGCCCAGTTGTTGACCGTGCCGTCGTTGACGGTGTAGCTGGCACCGTTCTGGCCGACATCGTTGATGGCATCGCCAAAGCCGATGAAACGGCTGGGCGTGATTGCCGATTCCGTGGTGCTTGAGCCGCAGGCCGCAAGCAGCACAGTCGATGCACAGGCGACGACCAAGGCGGTACGACGCATCCAATTTGCTGCCATGAGATTCTCCAGAAGGAATGTGGACAAGAGTTTAACGAGGCGGATTCGCGGACTTAAGCGGCCGCCGCACGCTGCAGGCGGTCACGCACGCCTTCCCACGCAGGCGTGGAGGGCGGTGTTTCTATCCAGATCAGCCGAACACCAGCGGCGTCGAAATGGCGCAACGTGGCGAACAGTTCACGCGCAGCGGCATCGGCATCGTCCGGCATGCGACGCAACTGGACTTTGGCCGAAGGCATCTGCAAAGGAGTTCGAGCATACACCGCCAGATGGGCAGCGTCGGCGCCCAGCAGGTCCAGACCGGCCTGCAGCTGCTTGGCGTCCATCAGCCTGACCTTGGCGTCCGGGGCGTAATGCGCGAGCAAGGTGCCCGAAGCGCGGGGCGTGTGCGCAGGCAACTCGTCCTTGGACAGGGGCCGCAGGCCGCAGGCACGTTCGATGTCGGCGCGCGACACGGCGCCGGGCCGCAGCAGCACCGGCACGCCGCGCGTGCAGTCGATGATGGTCGACTCTATGCCGACCGCGCATTCGCCGCCGTCGAGCACCAGCAGGTCGTCGCCGAATTCGCTTTGCACATGGGCGGCCGTGGTCGGGCTCACGCGGCCGAAACGGTTGGCGCTGGGGGCGGCCACGCCCCATACAGGTGGTTGCAATTGCGTACAAGCCTGCAACAAGGAATGCGCGACCGGATGCGCGGGGCAGCGCAGCCCCACGCTGTCCTGGCCGCCCGTGGCCGCGCTCACCCGGCCTGGCAGGCGCGGCAGGATCAGCGTCAGCGGACCGGGCCAGAAAGCGTCGATCAGCTGCTGGGCAAACAGCGGCACTTCCTTGGCGAAGCGCGTGATCGCCGCCGCGTCGGCGACATGCACGATCAGCGGGTGGTTGCTGGGCCGGCCCTTGGCGGCAAAGATGGCGGCCACGGCCGCCTCGTTGTCGGCATCGGCGGCCAGGCCGTACACGGTTTCGGTCGGCAGGCCCAGCAGTTCACCGCGCTGCAGCGCGTGCGCGGCCTGGGCTACGGCCGCGGGCAGGTTCCCGTTGAGGATCATGGCAAGGCCCTTGGCTAGTACGGCGCAATGCCCAGGAGGGCGGCGGCCTGCAAGGCCACGCCACGGGCTTGCTCGGGCGTGGCGGCAGTGATGTTCAAGTGGCCCATCTTGCGCGCCGGCTTGGCATCGGTCTTGCCGTAAAGGTGCAGGTGGGTGCCGGGCAGGGCCAGCACCTGGTCCCAGGCCGGAGTCCGGGGCATGCCGTCCTGGAACCACAGGTCGCCGAGCAGGTTGAGCATCACGGCCGCGCTGTGCTGGCGCGGCTGCACCAGCGGCAGGCCGGTCATGCAGCGCACCTGCAGCTCGAACTGCGAGACATCCATTGCGTCCTGGCTGTAATGGCCGCTGTTGTGCGGGCGCGGGGCGATCTCGTTGACCACCAGGCTGCCGTCGTCGAGCACGAAGAACTCCACGCACAGCACGCCCACGTAGTTCAGGCCGTGGGCCACCGACTCGGCGGCGGCCACGGCTTGAGCGGCCTGCGTTTCAGGCACGTTGCCCGCATGGACTTCGGTCACGGCCAGGATGCCGTCGCGGTGCAGATTGCGCTGCACCGGCAGGTGGACGATGCTGCCGTCGCGGCCGCGCGCCACGATGACCGAGCATTCGTGCACCAGCGGCAGCATTTTTTCGAGCACGCAGTCCACGCGGCCCATCGCGTCCCAGGCCGCAGCCAGTTCGGCGGCCGTGCGTACGCGGGCCTGTCCCTTGCCGTCGTAGCCCATGCGCGTGGTCTTCAGAATGCCGGGCAGCAAATTCGCACCCACGGCCGCGAGCTGCGCTGGCGTGGTGATTTCCGCATAGGGCGCGCAGGGCACGCCGCAGCGCACAAAGTGGGCTTTCTCGGCGGCACGGTCCTGGGCAATCGCCACGGCGTCGCCCGCGGGCGAGACCGGCAGCTGGAGCGCCAGGGTGCGCAGCGCGGCAGCGGGCACGTTTTCGAATTCAGTGGTCACGGCCGCGCACAGCTGCGCCAGTTCGGCCAGGCCTTGGGGGTCTTCGTAGCCGCTGCGCACATGCGCGTGGCTGACCAGGCCAGCGGGGCTGGTCGGGTCGGCGTCGAGCACGGCCGTGCGGTAGCCCATGGCCTGGGCGGCGTGCACGAACATCTGTCCGAGCTGGCCGCCGCCGAGCACGCCCAGCGTGGCGCCGGGCAAGATGGGCGCGAGGAGCTCGCTCATGACGCCACCGGCGGCAGGGTCATTGCGCGGGCCGCGGCGGTCTGCTCGGCGCGAAAAGCTTCGAGCTTGGCGCGCAGGGCCGGGTCTTCGCTGGCCAGCAAGGCTACGGCAAACAGCGCGGCATTGGCCGCACCGGCCTGGCCGATGGCGAAGGTGGCCACGGGGATGCCCTTGGGCATCTGCACTATGGAGTGCAGCGAGTCCACGCCTTGCAGGTGGCGGCTGGCCACGGGAACGCCCAGCACGGGCACCACGGTTTTGGCCGCGATCATGCCCGGCAGGTGGGCTGCCCCGCCCGCGCCGGCAATGATGGCTTTGAGGCCACGGCCCGCCGCCGCCTCGGCATAGGTGAACATATCATCGGGCATACGGTGCGCCGAGACGACCTGCGCTTCATGGGCGATGCCAAATTGCTGGAGAATCTGCACTGCGTGTTGCATGGTGTCCCAGTCGCTGCTGGAGCCCATGACTACGCCGATTTGAATGGGTTTCATGTCAAGTGGGGCGGCCAAGCAGGCGCCCTCCAAAGTGGAACCCGTGATTTTACTTTTCCCTTATCCACCGGCCCGTCAAAGGGCTTCGACCCATGATCGATGTCACTATAGAAAACTTTGAAGCCGAGGTGATCACCGCCTCGATGGCTGTGCCCGTGCTGGTGGACTTCTGGGCTCCATGGTGCGGTCCGTGCAAGACGCTGGGTCCGCTGCTGGACCAGCTGGAAGTCGCTTACGGCGGCCGTTTCAAGCTGGTCAAGGTCGATTCCGACCAGGAGCAGCAACTGGCCGGCATGTTCGGCATCCGCTCGGTGCCGACCTGTGTGCTGATGATGGGCGGCCGGCCGGTGGACGGCTTCATGGGCGCCCAGACCGAAGGCCAGTTGCGCGAATTCCTCGACAAGCACCTGCCTTCCGAAGCCGTGCTGGCAGCCGAGTCCGAAGTCGATGCGGCGCAGCAGCTGCTCGAAGCCGGCGACACCGGTGCCGCCCTGCAGAAGCTGGCCGATGCCGTGGCCGCCGACCCGGGCAATGACGACGCGCGCTTTGACTACCTGCGTCTGCTGATCGCCACGGGCGGCTTCGAGGAAGCCGAAGCCCTGCTGCGCGAGCCGCTCAAGCGCATTCCGCTGGCGCTGCGCTTTGATGCGCTGTCGCGCTGGCTCGACGCCTTGCAGTTTGTCGACACCAACGAGCGCGGCAACTGGCCGCTCGAGGATTTCGACGCGCTGATCGCCGCCAATCGCCGCGACTTCGACGCCCGCTTCGACAAGGCCCGGGTGCTGGTCGCCGAAGGCCAGTGGACCGAAGCCATGGACGAGCTGCTGGAAATCATCATGCGCGACAAGACCTGGAACCAGGACGCGGCGCGCAAGCTGTATGTGGGTGTGCTCGAGCTGCTGACCCCGGCCAAGCCCAAGGCCGACGCCAGTGTTCCGGGCAAGACGGCCGGCGGCATCGAGCTGATGGGCAAGTCGGCGCAGCAGGAAGACGAAGCCACGGCCATGCTCAACAGCTACCGCCGCAAGCTCAGCATGGCGCTGAACTGACCCCCACGTTCGCCCACTTCGTGTGGCTCTCGGCCCCCCGAGGGGGCCGTCCGCCGCCTGGGGGCGGCCCGGCGGCGGCGGCTTTCGCCCTTTGCCAAAGCCCACTGAGCGCGTGGGGCGCTGGCTGGGAAGCGAGCCC
>JAMNYN010000315.1 GCA_023622805.1 Pseudomonadota bacterium
ACTGGCGCAGATTGGAGCCGGCCGATTCCACCAGGTGCACGAAAGGCAGCTTGTTTTCCAGCGCGATTTCCTGGCAGCGCATCAGTTTCTGATTGCCCGCCTCGGTCAAGGCCCCGGCGTTGATGCCGGAGTCGGTGGCCACCACCATGCAGCGCACGCCGCCGACAAAGCCGATGCCGGCGATCTGCGAGCCGCCGGGAATGGCCTTGTCGAGCTCGTCGCCGTCCATGCCATAGCCGGCCAGATTGCAGATCGGTAGGAAGGAACGCATGGGGTCGAGCAGGCGGGCCAGGCGTTCGCGGGGCAGCAGCGCGCCGCGCTTGGCAAAGCGGGCGGCCGAGCGCGCGGAAGCCGTGGCCGCACGCTGCTCCAGCGCCTGCAGCTGGTCCACCAAGGACAGCATGCCGTCGCGTTGGCCTTGGAATTCCTCGCTCTGGGGCAGGATGCGCGTGTTGAACGGTGTCATGAAGCAGTCGCAATCAAAGTGATTTGTGGCATGGCTGTTGATTGAATGTGAACTGCCGCCAAGCGACAATCGGAGAAGCCGTTTTTGTGCACGATGTGCACAATCCAGGGATTTCCAGTAGAGCCCACAGGACCTTTTCCAGCCCTTGCCGCGCGCACGCCGCGCAATAGAAAGCCGCCCCATGGATACCGCCGAAGACCTGAGCAACAGTGGCAAGGGTGCGCAAAGCACGGACCGCGCTTTGCGCCTGCTGGCGCTGGTGGCCGCGCAGCATGGAGCGGGAATCGGCGTGGCGGCGCTGGCCGCGCAAAGCGGGCTGGACCGCACCACGACACACCGCTTGGTCAAGGCGCTGGAAGGCCACGGCCTGGTGCACCGCGAAGGGCGCACCGCAGGCTTTCGGCTGGGCTTGCAGGCCATGGCCCTGGGCCAGACGGCGCTGCAGCGCCCGCCCTTGCTGGTGCAATACGCGCCGCTCATGAAGTCACTGGTGCGGCGCGTGAACGAGCCCTTGTTTCTGGTGGTGAGAGCCGGCGACCGCAGCCATTGCCTGTACCTGGAAGAGGGTTCCCACCCGGTGCGGGATTTCGGTGAGTCCGTGGGCAATCTGCGTCTGCTGGGCCTGGGCATTCCCAGTTTCGCGCTGCTGGCACATCTGGATGACGGCCAAGTGCAAGCGCATTACCAGCGCTGCCGCGTGGAATATGAGGCCAACCAGATGGGCTTGATCCGTTTGCTCAAGTGGATCAGCGAGGCGCGCGCCCAAGGCTATGCGCATATCTATGCCAAAGGCTTGCGCGGCGTGGGCGTGCGTTTCACCTATGGCAGTTGCGGAGAGGCGGCCCTGGGCTTTGTCGCGCCCGCCTCGCGCCTGCCCAGGGCCCAGGTGCCGCAGCTCGCCGCCTTGCTCAGCGAGGCCCTGGAGCGGGTCGCGCCCGGCGCTGTCTAGAACGCGCGGAGGCCGCTAGGACGCCTCCTGCTGTGCCATCCCCAGCGCCTGCAGGAACGACTGGATCAGCAGGCTGGCGCGGCGCTCGCGCACGAAATGCAGGTAGGTGCTGGTGCTCGCCGGGTCGCCGTCTATGCGGATGGGCTTGAAACGCGGGTCGGGAATGAACTCGGCTTCCGAGACGGCGCCCAGGCCCAGGCCGTGGGCCACGGCTTCGCGCAGGGCTTCGCGGCTGCCGACTTCAAGGGCGCAAGGTGTGTGCACGCCCGCGGCCTGCAGCGTCGCGTCCATGGCCGCTTGCGTGGTGGAGCCGGCTTCGCGGCGCAGCATTTCCACGCCCTGCAAACGGGCGATGGGCACGCTGTCGTGCCGCGCCAGCGGGTGGTCCTTGTGGGCGAACAGGATGATGGGGTGGCAGGCGTAGAGCAGGGCTTCCAGGCCGGGCGTGTCGTGCAGGCCGGCGAGCACGCCGATGTCGGTGGCGTAGCGTTCGAGATCGGCCAGCACCTGCTTGGAGTTGCCCATGCGGATGGCGACCTGGATGCCGGGGTGGCGCAGTCTGTGGGCGGCGACCATTTCGATCACGTGGAAGGGGCCGACCGCGCCCAGGTTGAGCGTTCCCTGGTTGAGCTGGCCAGAGTCGCGCAGAAAAAACTCGGCCTCGGCGTCGAGCGCCAGGATTTTCCGGGCGATGGGCAGCAACTGCTCGCCCGCCGGCGACAGGCTCATGCGGTAGCCGCGGCGGTAAAACAATTCCACTTCGCTGCGCTGCTCCAGCGCGCTGATCTGGGCCGAAATCGTGGGTTGGCTCAGGTTCAGCGAGCGCGCGGCGGCGCTGAGGCTGCCCTGGTTGGCAACGGCGACAAAGGCGCGGTAACGGGCAGTGCTCATCTATAGGTCTTATCTATAAAAACAGAATGAGAGAAGTTTAAAAATTTCACATGAAAGAAATATGGCATTCCTACCATCGAGTGGTCGAACAGCCTTTCCCTACCCACCCGATGCCCTCCAGGAACGCCACCATGCAAACCACCCGCAGAAACTGTCTCCAACTCGCTGGCGCCGTGGCGCTGGCCTTCGCCACCTCCAGCGCCGCCTTGGCCCAGACCCAGGAACTGCGCGTCGGCCTGATCCCTTCCGAAGACGCCCAGGCCATGATCCGCTCCAGCCAGCAGGTGATGGACCAGCTGGCCGAGAAGACCGGCATGAAAGTGCGCCCCTTCGTGGCCAACGACTACAACGGCGTGATCGAAGCCCTGCGCTCGGGCAAGCTGGACCTTGCCTACCTCGGCCCGTTCTCCTATGTGCTGGCCAGCAGCATGGCCAACGCCGAAGCCTTTGCCGTCGCCGTGACCAAGAAGACCGGCACCAGCTCCTACCGCAGCCTGCTCATCACCCGCAAGGATTCGGGCCTGGACAGCGTGGCCAAGCTGCAGCGCCGCACCTTCGCCTTTGTCGACCCGACATCGACTTCGGGCCATCTGTTTCCCAAGGCCGGGCTGCTGGCCGACGGGTTCGACCCGGAAAAGCACTTCTCGCGCGTGATCTTCTCGGGCTCGCACGACGCCAACATCATGGCCGTGGCCAACAACAAGGTCGACGGCGCGGCCGTGGCCGACCGCATCTTCGAGTCGGCCATCGCCAAGGGCTTGATCAAGGGCGAGGACTTCCAGGTCATCTGGCGCTCGCAGCCCATCCCCGAGTCGCCCATGGTCTGGCGCAAGAGCCTGGACGCGGCGACCAAGCAGAAAGTCGCTGCCGCGCTGGCCGACATCAAGGGCCTGCCCTGGGGCGACCAGGGCGTGCTCAACGGCTTTGCACCGACCAACGACAAGGCCTACGACGTGGTGCGCCAGACCGCCAAGGCCTTGAACCTCGACCTCGGGAAAATGAAATGATCCACGCCCGCCAACTGCGCAAGAGCTTCGGCAGCAACCATGTGCTGCACGGCATAGACCTCGATGTAAAGCCCGGCGAGTTCGTGGTGATGCTGGGCTTGTCGGGCGCCGGCAAGTCCACGCTGCTGCGCTGTATGAACGGACTGGCCCAGCCCGACAGCGGCACGCTGCAGGTCGGCGGCATCGATTTGATGGCGCGCCACTCGCGCCGGCAACTGGCGCGCCAGGCGGCCATGGTGTTCCAGCACCATAACCTCGTGCCCCGGCTGTCGGTGCTCAAGAACGTGCTCACGGGGCGCCTGGGCTCCCTGGCCACCCTGCCGTCCATGTTGCAGCTGTTTCGCCAAAGCGATATCGCTCTGGCGCACGAATGCCTGGAGCGCGTGGGTCTGGCGCACAAGGCGCACGAGCGCACCGAGTCCTTGTCGGGCGGGCAGATGCAGCGCGTGGGCATTGCCCGGGCGCTGGCCCAGCAGCCGCAAGTGATTCTGGCCGACGAGCCCGTGGCCAGCCTGGACCCCAAGACCGCGCGCAGCGTGCTGCAGTATCTGCGCGATGCCACGCGCGGCCTGGGCATTGCCGTGGTCTGCAACCTGCACCAGGTGGACTATGCGCGCGAGTTCGGCGACCGCATCGTGGGCCTGGCCCAGGGCCGCATGGTCTACGACGGCAGTACGGCCGGGCTCGATGAAGCCGCGCTGCAAGCCGTTTACCACGCGCAGCCGCAGGCGGTGACGCCCGCTGCGCCCTACCCATGGCAACATGCCATTCCTGCCGGAGGCCTGCTGTGAGCCATACCCTGCACAAAGATTCCTACCGCTGGACGGTCACGCCCCCCGAGGGCAAAAGCGGCTGGCTGGCCTACGCCGCCATGGCCCTGGCCCTGGGCTGGGTGCTGCAGTGGAGCGCCACGGGCGCGCAGCTGAGCTGGGGCGAACTGGCCAACGGCATGCCGCAGATAGCCGACTTCCTGTCGCGCTCGGTGCCGCCCGACTGGAGCATCCTGCCGCGGCTGTGGGCGCCGGCCATGGAGACCATACAGATCGCTATCTGGGGCACGCTGCTGAGCATCGTGCTGGCCCTGCCGCTGTCCTTCATCGCGGCCAGCAACCTGCACAGCTGGCACGGCCTGCGCCGGGTCACGCGGCAGTTCCTGAACGTGGTGCGCAGCATCAACGAGCTGATCCTGGCCCTGGTCTTCGTCTCGGCCGTGGGCCTGGGGCCCTTCCCCGGCGTGCTGGCCCTGGCGCTGCACGGCATGGGCATGCTGGGCAAGTTCTTTGCCGAAAGCATTGAAGAGATCGACAACGGCCCGCTCGAAGCCCTGCGCAGCGCGGGTGCGAGCCAGCTGCAGGTCATCGTCTTCGGCGTCGTGCCCCAGGCGATCACGGCCTGGATCGCCGTCGTGCTGTACCGCTTCGAAGTCAATCTGCGCTCGGCCACGGTGCTGGGCATGGTGGGCGCGGGCGGCCTGGGCTTCGAGCTGGTCGGCAGCCTCAAGCTGTTCCGCTACCAGGAAACGGCGACCTGCATCATCGTCATCACCGCCATGGTGATCATCGCCGACCTGATCTCCAACCTCTTGCGCCAGCGCATACAAAGGCATTGATCGCCGCCGCCGGACGCTCCCGGCGGCGCACTTCCCCCGAGACCTTTTCAAAGCCCGGCAGCGTTGAGTCCTGCCGCCGGTGGCTTCGCCCTGGGCGTGTCTTTCTCCCTTTTCATTTTTCTAGGCAATTCACCGTGTGGACCTATCACAATCCCGTACACATTCACGCTGCTCCCGGTGGCCTGCAACAGCTGCCGGCCCTGCTGCAAGGCCGTGACTGCATTCTGGTGACTTTCCCCGAAGCCCATGACCTGGGCCTGGTCGACAAGCTGCGCGGGCTGCTGGGCGCGCAGCTGCGCGCCGTGGTCAGCGACATCCTGCCCAATCCCGATGTGCAATGGCTGGCACCGCTGTATGAGCGCGTGCACCGCGACCATGCCGACGTGCCCTGTCTGGTGGCCCTGGGCGGCGGCAGCGTGATCGACACGGCCAAGGCCTTGATGTGCGCCACGCCTTCGGGCGCGTTTGCCGAACTGCTGGCGGTGCTGGAGCAGGGCGCGCAACTGCCTGCCGGCGCGCACAAGTCGCTGATCGCCATTCCCACCACGGCGGGCACGGGCAGCGAAGTCACGCCCTGGGCCACGCTGTGGGACCAGGCGGGCGGGCGCAAGCATTCGCTGCACCAGCCCTGGACCTGGCCCGAAGCGGCGCTGATCGACGCCGAACTCATGCTCAGCCTGCCCGGCCCATCGACGCTGGCCAGCGGCCTGGATGCGCTGTCGCATGCGCTCGAATCCCTGTGGAACGTGCACCGCAACCCGGTCTCGACCGCCCTGGCCGTGCGCGCCGCGCAGCGCATTCTGCAGACCCTGCCGACGCTGATGCAGGACCTGGCCAACGCCGGCCTGCGCGCCGAGCTGGCCGAGGCCGCGCTGATGGCCGGCCTGGCGTTTTCCAACACCAAGACGGCGCTGGCCCATTCGCTGTCCTACGACATCACGCTGCGCTACGGCCAGGTGCACGGCATTGCCTGTTCGTTCAGCCTGCCGCTGGTGCTGGAGATGGCGCTGGGCGCGGACGCGCAATGCGACGCGGCCTTGCTGTCCATCTTTGACGTCGACACCGGCGCCGCCGCCGTGGCCCGCCTGCGGGGCTTTCTGCAAGGCCTGGGCGTTTCCACCGATCCCGCCCAGTTCGGCCTGAGCGCCGCGGACTGGCAACGCATGGTACAGGCCGCCGCGCGCGGCCCGCGCGGGCGCAACTTCATTCGCGCCCTGGCCTGAGCCATGTCGCTGCTCACTTCCTGCCAGCTGCCGCTGTGCTGCCTTTCTTTGTCTCTTTCATTGGAACCACACCATGACCGCCACCCTCGCGCCACTTTTCTCCGACAGCTGCGAATTCTTGCCCGACGCCGCACCCGCCGACTTGGCGCCCTTGCAAGGCGTTGTCTTTGACTGGGCCGGCACCCTGGTCGATTTCGGCTCGCTGGCGCCAACGCAGATCTTTGTGGAGGCTTTCGCCACATTCGGCATAGCGATCACGCTGGCCCAGGCCCGTGGCCCCATGGGCTTGTCCAAGTGGCAGCACATCCACCAGCTGCTGCAGGAGCCTTCGATCCAC